>CAZMFE010000148.1:0-2559 GCA_964565495.1 uncultured bacterium | reverse complement strand
GAAGAGCTGGGGAGGCGGACAGGATGGCTTTCGTTTGAAAAGGGGGCCAAGGTTACGGGGAGCGCCTTCCCGGTTTTCCAGGGAAAAGGAGCCAGGCTCGAGCGGGGGCTGGTTAACCTGATGCTTGAGCTTCACACCAAGAAGCATGGGTATGAAGAGGTTTGGGTGCCTCACCTGGTGAATCGGACGAGCATGTTTGGCACAGGGCAGCTTCCTCGAATGGAGGAAGACATGTATCGGCTAAAAGAGGAGGATTACTTTTTGATCCCCACCGCAGAGGTTCCGGTCACCAACCTGCATCGGGATGAAGTCTTGCGGGAAGAGGAGCTCCCCCGGAAGTATGTTTGCTATACCCCTTGTTACCGGAGAGAGGCCGGCTCTTACGGAAAGGAGACTCGGGGCCTCGCCCGGGTGCATCAATTTGATAAGGTCGAGCTGGTGAAGTTTGTGAAGCCCGGGCAGGGAGCGGAGGAGCTTGAATCGCTCGTTCGGGATGCGGAAGCCGTCCTCCAGCTCCTCGAAATCCCTTACCGGGTGGTCCTCCTTTGTTCGGCGGAGCTGAGTTTTGCCGGGATGAAGGGCTATGACCTCGAGGCCTGGGCCCCGGCGTCGGAGCGCTGGTTTGAAGTTTCCAGTTGTACCTGGTTTGGAGATTTTCAGGCCCGGCGAATGAATATTCGCTACCTGCCCGCGGGCAGGCAGGGTGGCCCGAAGAAGACAGAGCTCGTTCACACCCTCAACGGGTCTGGGGTGGCGCTGGCCCGCACCGTCCTTTGTCTTCTTGAGAATTTTCAGACCGCCTCAGGCGAAATCGAACTGCCCAAAGCGCTCCGATCCTGCCTCGACTAATCCTGGGGAGGTTGTTAGAATACCTCGAAGGCCGTCGAAATTCATTTCTGGGAAGGGTGGCAGAGCGGTTGAATGCGGCGGTCTTGAAAACCGTTGAGTGCTTCGGCACTCCCCGAGTTCGAATCTCGGCCCTTCCGAAAAAAGTTATAAGTGATTAAGTCATGGAGGGGTGGCCGAGCCTGGTCCAAGGCAACGGTTTGCTAAACCGTGACCGGAGAAATCTGGTCCACCAGTTCAAATCTGGTCCCCTCCGCCATAGAAATGCGCCCGTAGCTCAGTTGGATAGAGCACTGGTCTACGGAACCAGTTGTCGGGGGTTCGAATCCCTCCGGGCGCGGTTTTTTGGAAGGAGGGATTCGAAGGGGAGTGAGATGAAAAGAAGTTCTCTTGGGATTCACGAACATTTCATGAGGGAAGCGTTAAAGGAGGCCCGCCTCGCCTTTGAGAAAGGAGAGATTCCGGTCGGGGCAGTGGTCATTTATCGACGGAAGATTATCGGTCGTGCCCACAACCAAACGGAGACCCTCCACGACCCGACGGCCCACGCCGAGATGATTGCCATTACGCAGGCGGCGGAAGCGCTCACTCGAAGAGCCAGAGACCATCGCGGCTCCCTCGAAGGAGCCACCCTTTATGTTACCATGGAACCTTGTCCAATGTGTGCGGGGGCCCTCGTCCTTTCCAAGGCCAGGGCCGTCGTCTTTGGAATCAAAGATCCCAAAGCGGGAGCCTGCGGGAGCCTTTTCAATCTCGTCTCGGACGACCGGATGAATCATCAGTTGCGGGTCCAGGGCGGCCTTTTGGCCGAAGAGGCGAGGGTTTTTCTTCAGGAGTTTTTTCGGACGTTGAGGAAGGAAAAGCGTTGAACCGATGTCGGGCGAATTGATTTCAGAGACGGAACGAAGCGCGGTCTACAAGGCGATTTATGGGCGTCGGGATGTTCGAAGTTTTTTCAAACCCGACCCGATTCCGAAAAAGATCCTCGCAAGAATCCTTTTGGCGGCGCATCACGCGGGCTCCGTCGGCTACATGCAGCCCTGGAATTTTATCGTCGTAGAAGATCGCAAGATCAAAGAGAAAGTAAAGCAATCGTTCGAGCGGGAACGAAGCGAGGCCGCGCTCCTCTTCACGGAAGAGAAGCGCGAGAAATACCTTTCCTTTAAATTGGAGGGAATCCTCGAAGCCCCCATCAACCTGGTGGTGACCTCAGACCCCACGCGATTCGGTCCCGAGGTGATCGGCCGCCACTCGATCCCGGAGACCGATATTTACAGCACCTGCTGCGCGATCCAAAACCTCTGGCTCGCCGCCCGCGCCGAGAATATCGGGGTGGGGTGGGTAAGCATCTTAAAGCGTGAGGAACTCTACGAAATTTTTCAAATCCCACACCATGTGACGATTGTCGCCTACCTTTGCCTCGGCACCGTGACCCATTTTCCCGAGAAGCCCGATTTGGAGCGGCTCGGCTGGGGGAAGAGAGTTCCTTTAGAAGAGCTCGTCTCCTTCAACTCGTGGAACGGGAAGCTGCCGGAAGGCTGGCAAGGGTTTCAGGTTTTATTGAAAGAAAACTGAAGGGGCCTAAGAAAAAGGGGCCTGGCCCCTTTCGTTCTTTCGTTGTGGAGACGTGCCGGAGCGGCTGAACGGGCGCGCTTGGAGAGCGTGTAGGCCTCGAAAGAGGTCTCTTGGGTTCAAATCCCAACGTCTCCGCCA
>CAZMFE010000147.1:0-2650 GCA_964565495.1 uncultured bacterium | reverse complement strand
AACGGGGTAACGAATTTGGTACTTCTTCGCGAAGGCGGCTACCCGTTCGGCAGGTTCCTCGACATTAATCCCGAGGATTTCAAGCTCGGGGTATTTCTCACCCCACTCATTGAGGATGGGGATTTCTTCTTTACAGCTCGGACACCACGTCGCCCAGAAGACCAGGAGGGTCGGCTTTTCCGTGACCACCTTCGCCAGTTCGACCTTCTCTCCGGTGAGACTTGGGAGAACAAAATTCGGCGCCTGAGCGCCAAGAAATTGGTCTCCCCGAGAAATCCAAGGCCCCCCACAACCTCCGGCCGGTGAAGGGCTGCAACTCCCCAGCAAGAGCGCAAGAAAGACAGAAAATAGAAAGGATCGGCGATCCGCCATCACGGTTTAATCAAGACTCCAAATACGCTTGGGCGGAGAGGGCAGCTTCACACCCTTCCCCACAACAGGAGACCAGTTGTTTGACCGCTCCGGCGCGGACTTCTCCGCAAGCGAAGATGCCAGGGACTGAAGTCTGGAGTTCTCCACTCGTCTTCACATACCCCTTCTCATCGAGCTCGACGAGTCCTTTCAAAAACCCCGTGTTGGGATCATGTCCGATAAAAACGAAAACGCCGTCGGTCTTAAAATCCTGAGCTTTCTCCGTCTTAAGATTTTTGAGCCGGACCCCTTCGACTTTCTTCTCTCCCCTAATCTCAGTGACCACGGTGTCCCAAATAAACTTGATCTTGGGGTGCTGGAGGGCCCGCTCCTGAAGGAGGGGGCTCGCGCGAAGTTTGTCACGCCGGTGCACCACCGTAATCTGGGTCGCAAAACGGGTGAGAAAAAGCCCCTCTTGCATCGCCGAATCCCCCCCTCCCACCAACACCAGCTCCTTTTCCTTAAAGAAAGCACCGTCGCAAGTCGCGCAGTAAGAAACCCCTCGGCCAGTCAATTCCTTTTCCTTGGGAACCCCGAGATTGCGATACGAAGCGCCGCTCGCAACAATCACGGCGCGAGATTGAAAGGTTGGGCCGGAAGCTGTCTTTACGGCAAAATTTCCGTCCGATTTTTCTATTCCAGAAACTTCCTCGTAAAGAACCTCGGTCCCGTAACGCTTCGCCTGATCCTCCATTCGCTCGGAAATTTCCCCGCCCGTGATCCCTTCCGGAAAGCCCGGATAATTCTCGACGAGATCGGTGAGAGCGATTTGGCCTCCCGGGGCGAGTTTTTCCACGAGGAGAGTGGAAAGTTTTGCGCGAGAGGTGTAGAGGGCGGCCGTCAGACCTGCCCCTCCTCCTCCAATGATCAGGATATCGTAGAACTTCTGAGAATCAGAAGTCACTGACACCCGCTTCTTTCAATACTTGTTCCTCGACAAAAATAGGAACGCCCGCACGCAGCGCCAGTGCCACGGAATCCGAGGGTCTTGCATCAATCAAGACTTCCTTGCCGTGGTTCACGGACAAGTAAAGTTTAGCGTAGAAGGTGTTATTCTCCAGCCGATCGATCAAAATCTTTTGAAGTTTTGCACCGAGACTTTCAATCACGCTCGCGAGAAGATCGTGGGTGAGGGGACGAGGAGGTTTGATCCCGCTTAATTTCAATTTGATCGCATTCACTTCCGCGATCCCGATGACCACGGGGAGCAGACGCTTCCCCTCTTTTTCTTTCAAAACAATCACCTGCTCGTTGCGCGACTCGTCGACCTTGATCTTATTGAGCACTAACTCAACCATGAGTCAATCCAAAGTCCCCTTGTTCCTTCGCGCTCGGAGCGGGATTGGCCCGCCCCTCGAACGAATCGGGAGCGGGGCGTTTCAGTTTACTATTTTTCTCTTTCAGTTTCCCCTGCTCGAGAAGATGGCGCTGGGCCTGCTTGACTTCCAGAATTTCCCGTTCCAAGCCGGCCAACTCACTGGTGAGCGTCTGGGCGTGAAGTTCCCGGTCTTGGATTTCCTGGCGAACCCTTTCTCCTTCCAAGACCAATTCACGAAGCCGAGCCTCTTTCGCGGCCAATTCATTCGCGAGCCGGACTCGTTTTTCGATCAATTGCTGCTCCTCCACCCGGAAGAGAAGTTCCCGGGCCTGACGCTGGGCCGATTCGAGCTGAACCTCGAGGGAACGATTGCCGTCCCGAAGCTCTCGAACCTCACTCTCCCGCTCTTCCGAAAGCTGCGACAATTCTTCGTATTTCTTCCGCCAACGTTCGGTCTCAGTCACTTGAATTTCAAGGTCTCGACGGGCCCGTTCCGCTTGCTCCGAGGACTGCCGGGATGCCTCTTCCACTTGTTCGCGCCGTTTCCTTTCCCCTTCATAAAGACTTTCAATCCGTTCACATTTCTGGGCCAGGACGTGATACTTTTCGCGCCATTGGTTCAGTTCCTCAAAGCGTTCCTTGACGAGCCGCTCCGATTCTTGCTTGGACGATTCCATTTGATTCAATTTTTCTAAGAGTTCCTTGTGCTGCTTCTCGAAATCGGCGGTCTTTTCCAGAATCTTCTCCTCGTAGATCGCCTTGCCTTCCTGATATTCCGTTTTAAGATTCTGATAGCGTTCTTCCCAGTCGCTCACAACGTTACGAAGCTTGTCCGTATCCTTATCCGGCCGTTTTCTCAGTTCCTCCTCAAGGCTTCGCTTCAGCTCTTCATTTTCTCGGACGCGATCTTCATAAAGGAGT
>CAZMFE010000146.1:0-2662 GCA_964565495.1 uncultured bacterium | reverse complement strand
ATGTCCTCCGAAATGCATCTATATCGTGCGCGAGTTTGATAAGGACGGAAAAGCCCTGAAGCGGCCGGCCGTTTTCGATATCGATTTCACGGTCTGCATGAATTGCGGCATTTGTGAAGAGGCCTGTCCTTTTGACGCCATCTTCATGGACCATGAATTTGAAATTGCAGGCCCTGAGCGTCAACAAAGCCTGGTTTATCACCAAGATCAGCTTCTCAAGCCGGCCGAACACTTTGCCAAAATCCGGCCGACCGATTATGCGGCGATCGAAGAACGGCGCAGGAAAGAAGCCGAGAAAAAAGCGGCTGCCGCCCAGGCTCAGGCCCAGCCGAAACCCGAAACCCCTCCTCCCTCGACCCCTGCTTAATGGACCAACTCTTCGTTAATCTCAAAAAAGCTCTGCTTAATTTTTCGTCGTCGCTTCTCCCCGATTGGACCGTGGTTCTCGTTTCGATTCTGATTTCGATCGGCGCCATTGCGGTCTTCGGTCCCTTCACCATGATGTATCTCACCTGGTTTGAAAGGAAGCTCATAGGACGAATCCAGAATCGGTTTGGTCCTAATCGCGTCGGTCTCTTCGGTCTCCTCCAGCCCATCGCTGACGGTATCAAAATGCTCACTAAAGAAGACATCGTTCCCGAAGGGGCAGACCGGGTCGTCCATTTACTCGCTCCGATTGCAGTGGTGATCCCGGCGCTTCTTGTTTTTTCAGTCCTCCCTTTTGGCCGAAACATGGTTGCGGTGGATTTAAATGTCGGTTTCCTTTTCTTTATCGCCGTCTCGGCAACCACGACGATCGCCATCTTCATGGGAAGCTGGGCCTCGCGGAATAAATTTTCCCTCCTCGGCGGGATGCGTACTATCGCCCAGCTGGTTTCTTATGAGGTCCCGATGGTCCTTTCCGCCGTTCCTGTGATCTTGGCGAGCGGAAGTCTCTCTACGGTCGCGATTGTGGAAGCCCAAGCGGGATGGAATGGCTTTAAG
This sequence comes from uncultured bacterium, assembly GCA_964565495.1. Classification (GTDB taxonomy): domain Bacteria; phylum Omnitrophota; class Omnitrophia; order Omnitrophales; family JACQLI01; genus CAZMFE01. The sequence continues at coordinate 1,678 of CAZMFE010000146.1, read as the reverse complement.
TGGTTTGCTTTCACTCCTTGGGGCTTTGCCGCTTTTCTCATCTTTTATCTTTGCGGGGTGGCCGAATGCAACCGGACCCCTTTCGACATTCCCGAGGCCGAATCAGAAATTGTGGCCGGCTTTCACACCGAGTACAGCGGAATGAAATTCGCCCTTTGGTATATGGCTGAATTTATGAACATGTTTACCGTTGCCGGCCTCTCGGCTACTCTCTTCCTCGGAGGCTATCAAGGCCCTGGGTTCCCTTCGTGGATCTGGTTTTTCATTAAAACGTACGCGCTGGTTTTCGTCATGATGTGGTTTCGGGGAACTCTGCCGAGACTGCGTGTCGATCAACTCATGGGGCTCGCTTGGAAATTTCTTCTTCCCTTGACTTTGGTTAATGTCTTCGTCGCCGGACTCTGGTTTTTTATCCCCGCTTTGCCCCTGCGCCTGGGGATCTCCATCGGACTCTTGATGCTTTCTTTCGCATTCTTGGTTTGGTTGAATCATCCTTACGTCCCTGAGAAACGGGTCTATCAATTCGCCGAATGACACCTTTAATCATCCTCGCGAAGGCCGGTGTTTATTTCGTGATGGGCTTGAGCCTCATGGCGGCGGTGGGCGTTGTCACGCTTCCCAATATCTTCCGCGCGGCCCTGTGTCTGGCGGGAACCTTGCTGGGGGTGGCGGTCCTTTATATTGCCTTACAGGCTGAATTTATCGCGGTCGTCCAAATTCTTCTTTACGTGGGGGCGGTGATGACCCTCGTGATCTTTGCCGTCATGCTGACCCACCGGATTGGAGACCAAACGATCCGCCAAAAGAATCGACAGAGCGTTCCGGCGTTTGTGGCCCTGCTCCTTTTTGTGGGACTGGTGGGCTCGCTCCTTCTAAAGACTCCGTGGTCCCACGCCCCGCTTCGAGCGAATCCGATCGACACCCTAGCTCTGGGCCGGGCCTTGCTTGGGGAATACGTTTTCCCTTTTGAGGTCGTTTCGGTGGTCTTGATCGCCGCCCTGATCGGCTCCATTGTCATCGCGAGGAAGGATTGAGATGCTTTATCGAGCAGAAAGGATGCTGTTCGCTCACCGCATCCTTTCTGCTCGTTACATTAAGTTACCAAAGAGAAAATTCTTTTCTCCAAAGCAATCAGGGCCGAAGGGGCTCTTAGAAATCTTGGGATTCCGAGGATGGGAAAACCCGGCCAAACGTTCCAAGAGGTGGACCGGGTAGGCCCCATCCACGGAATCCCTTAGATTTCTTGAAGTGAGGCCCGCGAAGGAGAAAGGAATTTTCTCTTTGGAGTATTTATGTTAATTCCACTACCGCACATCCTGATTTTCTCGACGCTTCTTTTTGCGATTGGGGTCTACGGGGCGCTGGTCCGGCGGAACGTCATCGGGATCTTGATTTCCATCGAGCTTATCTTGAACGCCGTCAATGTCAACCTGATCGCCTTTTCACGAACGACGGCTCTTGACCCCGTGATGGGGCAGGTCTTCGTCGTCTTTGTGATCACGCTCGCCGCGACCGGGGCCACCGTGGGCCTCGCGATCGTTCTCGCCCTCTATCGGGTAAGAAGAACGGTCTACACCGATGAGGTCAACCTCTTAAAATGGTAGACAAATACCCTGTCGCAATGGGCATAAAGGTTAAAAAGTGTTGCTACCCAAAATTGTAACTGTCTTGTTTTGCA
>CAZMFE010000145.1:0-2715 GCA_964565495.1 uncultured bacterium | reverse complement strand
GCCCTATGCCGAAAGTATTGGTGGGGGAAAACGAACCGCTTGAAAAGGCCTTGAGACGGCTGAAAAAAAAGATTGAGCGGGAAGGAATTCTGAAGATCCTTCGTGCGCGGAAGCATTACGAGAAGCCGAGCGAAAAGCGCCGTCGGAAGATCCGGACCAATAAAAAGCGAAGATTTTATTAAACCGCATTCCTAGACCGCCTTTGACCCTTCCGGTCCGAAAACCCTGTGTCGCGGGAAGCCTTCCTCCCGCCGAGCCCCCCTCGCCTTAAGGAGAATTTTCGATGGAAGACTTATTTCAAAATTTCTCTCAGCATCTGAACCAGGTTTCGCTTGCGGCCTACGTGGTCTCCTTTCTGGGAGGCGTTTGGGCGAGTTTCACTCCCTGTGTTTATCCGATCATTCCAATTCTTGTGGGAGTGATTGGGAGCACGAGTGCCCGAAGTCGGGGCCGGGGATTCCGTCTTTCTTTGGCCTTCGTCCTTGGAATGGCCGTCACCTATTCGATTTTCGGATTCATCGCCGCTCTCACGGGAACCCTTTTTGGAAAACTGACGACCCATCCGATCGCTTACCTTGCGGTGGGAAACCTTTGCCTTATCTTTGCCCTGTCGATGCTTGGACTTTTTGAAATCCAGCTGCCGGGCGGCTGGGGTCAAGCGGGGAAAGGTTCGGGGGAGAAGGGGATCGTCACGGTCTTTTTCATGGGTGCGGGCTCAGGCGTGGTTGCGGCCCCTTGTACGGTCCCGGTTCTGGGGGCGCTTCTCAGTTTTGTGGCTCAGAAACAGAACCTTTTATTCGGCTTTTCCCTCCTTTTTGTCTTTGCCCTCGGGCTGGGATTTCTTTTGATTCTTCTCGGGACCTTTACAGGCCTTCTCGCCTCCCTTCCCAAATCCGGTCCCTGGCTGGTTCGGGTCAAGCAGGCCTTTGGGATCCTCCTCATCCTGGTGGCCGAATTCTTCCTCGTCCAGGCCGGAAAATCGTTGTAAGATAGCTAACTTTAACTCAAGGAAACCCGATGGGAGCCAAATATCAAGCCCTGAAGGGGATGACCGATCTCCTTCCCGGAGAAATCGAGAAGTGGCAGTGGCTTGAGGCAAAGGCTCGTAACTTCTTTGAGTCTCGCGGCTTCAAAGAAATCCGCACCCCCCTTCTTGAATCTACAGAACTTTTCACCCGCTCCATCGGAGAAGCCAGCGACATCGTCCACAAGGAAATGTTTTCTTTTGAAGACCGGGGGGGCAGGAATATTTCGCTCAGGCCTGAGATGACAGCCTCGGTGGCGCGGGCCGTGATCGAAAATGGCCTCCTTAAGACGAACAAGTCGCTTCGGCTTTATTACCTGGGGCCGATGTTTCGCGCCGAGCGTCCCCAAGCCGGCCGGAAACGCCAATTCCATCAGATGGGGATTGAGATCATCAATGAAGCTAATTTAGCGGGATTCAGCGGGGACTTCGATGCCATTTTCCTGCTCTGTTCTTTTCTTGACTATGTCGACCTGAAGAATTTCCGACTTCGGTTGAATGATCTCGGTGATTTTGGCGAGCAAAAGCGATTAGGGGAAAAATTGAAGCAATATTTTTCGAAGCAAAAAACAAAGTTATGCACAGACTGCCGATACCGGCTTGATAAGAATGTGTTTCGGATTTTTGACTGCAAGAATGAAAGCTGCCAGCCTTTGATTAACAAGACTCCTTGGGATGAGATGGCACCGTTAAGCAAGGCGTTTAAGGAGGGTTTGATCGCTCGGCTTAAAGGTGCTTCAGCGCCCTTTGAAGTTGAAGTCAACCGCCGGCTTGTCCGCGGGCTTGATTATTACAACGGAACCGTTTTTGAGGTAACCGCGGCCGGGTTGGGGGCCCAGGACGCAGTGGCGGGCGGGGGGCGCTATGACCGTCTTTATTCCGACTTGGGCGGTGATCCCACGCCCTCGACGGGATTCAGCATCGGGATGGAGCGGCTGCTTACGGCGTTGGAAACAACGAAGCCATCTTTATCTGACAAAATGAAGTCGAGAAAAGTCTATCTGGCACCTCTTGAGGAAAGTCAAAAAGTGAGGGTACACGTTTATGAAAAAGCACTCTACCTGCGTGAGCGTGACATCCGAGTCGAAACCCTTCTAGGCGAAACTTCGCTTTCCAATCACTTGAAGAAGGCAAATCAGCTGGGCATTCGTTTCGTGCTTATCCTGGGTTCCGCAGAGTTTGAAAAGCGTTGCTGGGCCGTCAAGGACATGGAAAAGAAGACCCAGGTTGAGATCCCTGATCACGAGCTTGGCTCGTATCTGAAGGAGGCCCTCCGGTCATGATGCGTACTGCAACCTGTGGGTCCCTGAATGCATCGCACGTGGGGAAGGCCGTGACCTTGGCCGGCTGGGTCCACACCCGTCGCGACCATGGAAACCTTATCTTTATCGACCTCCGTGACCGGTGGGGCCTCGTGCAACTTGTTTTTAATCCGGAATCGAATCCTTCCATTCATGCAAAGGCGGAACGGCTCCGCTCGGAATATGTCATTCGTATCGAGGGAAAGGTGAGGCGCCGGCCGGCCGGAACCGAGAACCCGAAGATTCCTACCGGAGAAGTGGAAGTTTTGGTGGAGGGGCTTGAGGTTTTGAACGAATCGCCGACCTCTCCTTTTGAAATTTCAGGGGAGAATGAAATTTCAGAAGAACTGCGGTTGAAATACCGCTTTCTTGACCTTCGGCGTTCTGAGA
>CAZMFE010000144.1:0-2732 GCA_964565495.1 uncultured bacterium | reverse complement strand
AATCGCGCAGCAGCTTCGCCGTGCCGCCGGTGGACAGGATCTCGACGCCGAGCGCCGCGAGCGCCCCGGCGAGGTCGACGAGGCCGCGCTTGTCGCTGACGCTCACGAGCGCGCGTTTGATCTTGGCCATGACTCGAAAAACACCTTCGCCGAGCGCCCGGGAGGATTCAATGCAGTCCCGCCGGGCCTTGTCCGAAATTTCCGAAAGCCTCTTTTGAAACTCAAGCACTTTTTCCTGGCTAATCCTGAGGTGAGGGAGCAATTCTCCAATCGTGGGGAGGAGATCGCGATAAAGGAACGTTCGATTCCTTCCTCCGGCCTTCGCTTGAAAAAGGGCCTGATCCGCAAAACTGAGAAGTTCGCTGCGGTGTTTCACGGCGTCTTCCGGAAAAGAAGAGATCCCCGTACTCACCGTCATCGCAACTTGATGAGAATTTGTGAGAAAGGTGTGTTTTACGAAAAGCTCGCGAAGCCGCTCCGCCAATTCGAAAGCTCCTTGGTAATCAATATGGGGAAGAAGAATCGCAAATTCTTCACCCCCAAAACGGGCAATCAGGTCGCTCAAACGGGAGCTTTCCAGTAAAAGACCGGCCGCTTCTTTTAAGATCTCATCTCCTACGGCATAACCTAAAGTCTCATTCACCTGGCGAAATTGGTCGAGATCGATCAAAAGACAAGAGAGGGAGTAACGGTAACGGACGGCCCGGGTAAACTCCTCGACCAATTTCTCCTGGAGGTAACGATGATTGTAAAGGCCGGTGAGTTCATCCCGGAGGGAAAGGCCTCTTAACCTTTCATTCACCTCCATCAGCTTTTGGTCCTGAAGAGCAATTTCTTCCGTAATCCCCTCCGGAGGCGTCGTCAATTCATAATTTCGATAAATCCCCCACAGTCGGCTTGAAAGATTCCGGAGTTCCTCTTCGGTTTTAACCACATAGTCCGTCGCACCCCATTTAAGGAAACGGCGCGCCTGGGCCTCCTCTCCGGGCCTCACCATGAGCACGAGGGGGGTGGTGATTTTGCTCCGGCGGATCTCGTTCAGGATCTCAGGAACATCGTCCGCATGGGAAGCCGAATAATTCGCTAAGATCAGGTGATAACGATTCCGTTTCAGTTTCTCGAGGGCGTCGAGCGGATTTTTGCTGACATCGAGCCGGGTAGGGTGTTGGGAATCGCGGGCAAGTCGCTCCTTCGCCTGCGGGAAGCTTGCCTCATCCAAGTCGATCAAAAGGACCGAAAATGGCTCCCTTGGCTTCACAATTTAAATATACTTAAAAAGCTTTAAATATACAACTAGAGATCGTCGTTACTCTAGCTATCTACTTATTGGAGAATCGGTTAAGATCTCAGTAATTTGCCCATCCCTTGCCCATTGGGCAACTTCCTTGGCATGGTAGGTCAAAATAATTTGTGCGCCCGCCCGGCGGATTGAGGTGAGGATTTCTAGAACCGCCCTCTTTTCATCTATCCATCCCGCCTCGGCTGCCGCCTTCACCATGGCGTACTCCCCGCTCACGTTGTAAGCGGCCAGGGGAGTGTGAAACCTCTCTTTCGCCTCACGAATCACATCGAGGTAGGCCAGCGCTGGTTTTACCATCACGATGTCTGCTCCTTCCTCAAGATCCATCTGAATTTCTCGGAGCGCCTCTTCGCGATTGGCCGGATCCATCTGGTAACCCTTTCGGTCTCCAAAAAGGGGCGTGGAATGAGCGGCCTCCCGGAAGGGGCCGTAAAAACTCGAAGCGTACTTGGCCGCATAACTCAGGATCGGGACCGATTCAAATCCATTTCTGTCCAAAGCATTCCGGATCGCCCTGACCCGGCCGTCCATCATATCGCTGGGGGCAACCATATCCGCACCGGCGTCGGCCTGCGAAACGGCGATTCTCTGGAGAAGTTTTAGGGAGGAATCGTTTTCAACCTCACCCCGTTCATTGAGAATCCCGCAGTGGCCGTGGCTCGTGTAGGCGCAGAGGCAGACATCGGTCACGACGATCAGTTCCGGGAAACTCTTCTTAAGGAGGCGGACGCTTTCCTGAACGACTCCCTTGGGATTGTAAGCCCCCGAACCCGATTCGTCTCTTTCGGAAGGAATCCCAAAAAGAAGGACGGTCTGAAGTCCCAGGCTCCGAATTTCTTCCAACTCTCCCACGAGAGCCTGGGGGCTCCAGCGAAATTGACCCGGCATCGCTTCAATCGCTTCCCTTTCGCCCCCTCCTTCTTTCACAAAGTAAGGCATCACGAGCGAAGACAAGGAAAGCTCGGTCTCGCGGATCAATTTTCTAAGTCCTTCTTTGGCACGCATCCGTCTCGGGCGGTAACGCGGAAATTTCACCCCGTTACACCCTCCGGCGAGAAAAACGTATTTGTGGAGATCAAAGGGTTCATAGGGACTATGGACAGAAATAACGATGGGATGGGGGGTGTAACGGGGTTCATTCTCCCCTTCCTCCATTCACTAGAGCGTCGACCAAGCCTTGAATCGTATGAACCCGCGCTTCTCGGGCCGGCTCAAAGCCATATTCCCGAAGGGTGCGGCTTGTCACCGGCCCCATCGAAATAAATCGGGTCCGAATACTCTTCCGAAGCCGGCCGGGGATCGGGCGGAAGAAATTCTCGACGGTGGAAGAACTGGTGAAGGTCACGTAATCGATCTCTCCCTTCCGGAGCCGCCCTATCAATTCCCTCCTGTCCCTCAAGACCCGTCTCGTCCGGTAGGCCTCCACCTCTGT
>CAZMFE010000143.1:0-2794 GCA_964565495.1 uncultured bacterium | reverse complement strand
GTAACCAACTTTTTAAGATCGCGCTCAATCGTCTTCAAAGGAACCTCGCCGTCGTGTTGGGCACTTAAAACAATTGTGTCCACGCGGATCGGTTTTCCGTCGTCGTATTCCACCGTGACCTGACTTTTTCCATCAGGCCGGAGATATTTGAGGACGCCTGTTTTCCGAACCTCGCTCAGGCGCCGCACCAGTTTATGCGCCAAGGTGATGGGAAGTGGCATCAATTCTTCGGTCTGGGTCGTCGCGTAACCGAACATCATCCCCTGATCGCCCGCTCCCCCCCGGTTGACCCCCATCGCAATGTCCGGAGACTGCCTTTGAATCTCCACCAAAATCCCGCAGGTCTTATAATCGAAACCGTAACGCGCATCGGTATAACCCACTTCTTTGATCACTTCGCGCGCCACTTCCGGCACATCGACTCGGGCACGGCTTGTGATTTCGCCGGCGATGATCAACGTTCCCGTCGTCACTAAGCATTCACACGCCACTCGGGAGGCGGGGTCTTCGGCCAGATAGGCATCTAAGATGGCATCTGAGATTTGATCGCAAAGCTTATCGGGATGGCCTTCGGTGACGGATTCGGAAGTAAAAAGATGTTTTTCTTTGCTTTTCATAGAGAACCCATCTCCCTGAGGTATCGATCGGCTTCTCGATAGGATTCGAGATCGCCGATATCGAACCAGCGCCCTTCAAAAGGATAAGCGTAAACCCGGTCCACGTTCACCAGCCAACGGATGTAATCGCCCGGGCGGTCAGCATTATGACCTTCCGCGATATATCTGTCAAGAAAATCAAGGCCTTCTTTGGCAAACCAGTAAATTCCCGTCGACGCCAAGGTCGAGGGGGGTTCCTTGGGCTTTTCTAAAAATTGGACGATGCGTTTATTTCCATCGATCTCGACAATCCCGTAACGAGTGGCAAAATCTTTACGCTCGACATCCGTGATTCCCAGACTGGGGTGGGGTCGGTGCGACTCGGCAAAGGCAAAAAAATCCCGAAGGTCCGATAGCAAAAGGTTGTCGCCTGCAAAAACTCCCACGTCTTCGCGAAGATTAAACTTTTGAATCACCCATCTCAAATCCCCGACGGCACCGAGACGTGTTTCGTTCGTCCGCGTGCCGTCGTTCACCACCTCGATCTTCTCCGTGCTGGCTTTGCCGGACGCCCACCTCTTGAGATGAGGATAGAATCTGTCATTGGTCACAACGAAGACCTGATCCATCGAACCAATCTGTTCCACCTTTTCAAGCAGGTAATCCAGGATCGGTTTCCCTCCCACCGGAAGGAGGGACTTGGGTTGGTCTTGAGTCAAGGGATAAAGACGGGTCGCATAACCCGCGCAGAGGAAAACCGCCTTCACCCCGTTACACCCCTCGTTGCTCCGCCATTAAGATGGTTTGTCACCCCTATCCCCTTTTTTTCTCCGTTAAATCAAATTTCGCGACGGAGGGTGTAACGGGGTTCACCACGCTCTGGCCAGTCGCCTCTTTAAAGATTCGATTATTGCCACAGGAGTTGGATCAATATGGTAGAGGAGAGCCAAATAAAAACTCACCCAGTCTCCCACATAGATCACAGAAAAGAGGCGGGCCAAACGACTCCTTCCTTCGGACTCAATCTCCTCGATACGAACTCCCCTTCTCGCCCGGACCACCTCCTGGGTGATCCGCATCCGAAGTTGAATGCGGGGATGGTCCTCTCGGTCGCTCAAGAAGACACAGGCACATTTCGGAATGAGTTCGGCAGGAAACCGCCAACCCAAAATCTCATTGTGATTCATCTCCGGTAGGAGGTGGTGCGAGGCCATCGCTTTCGCGTTTTCTTCAATCTGGTTACGGAACCGAAGCGCGGCCGAATCCAGCAGTTCCATCCCCGCGTAAATCACAACCCATCGATTCCAAAGGGCCTGGGCGATCCGCTTCGCTCGGTTCGATCGAGAAGGAATCTCCGGAGCGTATTTCTTTCTTCCAAGCCTCTCAAGCAAAGAGACGGTTTCTTCGAAAGCCTCCGGTTTCCATCTCGCTAACTTAAGATGGGACAACAACTTCAAGAGAGGAAAAACAGAATACCCCAAAGCCAAACGGGGGGGGTATCCCTGGGGAATTTCGATCCAGGGAATCGACGAGCCACGAGCGAGACGAGCTAACTCTCCTCCAGAACTGATCGCCAATGCTTTCACCCGACGTTTCCTTGCCTCATGAAAGGCTGAAATCGTCTCTTCGGTGTTTCCTGAATAACTGGAAAAGATGCACAAGGTCTTTGAATCCACGAAAGGAGGCAGCGTGTAGTGCCGCCAAACCCAGAGGGGAACGGAAGATTCGCCAGACACAAGAGAACGAATCACATCCCCCCCGATGGCGGAACCCCCCATCCCGACGAATACAATTTTTTCAATACCCCGCTGGAACGATCGAGGAAGACGAAAAGTTTCTCCGATTCGGCTCCCCTCCTCAATCTGCCTTGGGAAATTCCTGAGGAGCTTTGCCATTCCTGAAGGGTCGAGGTTGGGGATCGACATTATTCTTAGACGAGATCCTTCAAGAACCTTTGGAGTCTTTGTTTCAAAAGTTTCCGGACTTCCGTACCGGTGCTGAGCTGAAGTGCCTCCTGGGCGACCTCTTTCGCGAGGCGAAACGGCACCAGGCGAATCGCCTCCTTGACCTTCGGAAGGAGAAGGGGGCTCGTACTAATTTCATTGATCCCGAACCCCATCAACAGGACAGCGATGGCAGAATCCCCGGTCATCTCTCCGCAAGTCCCCACCCAGATCTTATTTTTGTGGCCATTCACA
>CAZMFE010000142.1:2440-2798 GCA_964565495.1 uncultured bacterium | reverse complement strand
CCTATTCGCTTCGTCCTCATTGAGGAAGCCTGAGGGCTTCCTGTATAATGTCTCCCGATGATCCCACCACCTGCCTTTGGCCCCAAGGGCCAAAAGAAGCTCCACCCCATGATTTTTTCGAGCCAGCCTTTGGCTGGCAGGCAGGTGGTGGGATCATCGAGAATATTATACAGGAAGCCCTTAGGCTTCCTCAATGAGCACAAAACGAATAGGAATTTTGATCTGGGAGGAAAAAGACAAAGATCCTGTCTTCGCAGGCAGGAAATGCCACTTTCTCACGGCCTTTAAAGCCGAATGATCCAATACCTTGTAACCGGAACTTTTAAAGATTTGAACATCGGCTGAGTGCCCCTCGCGA
>CAZMFE010000142.1:0-2430 GCA_964565495.1 uncultured bacterium | reverse complement strand
GTGATCGTTCAAAAAATTCTCTCCGCCAAAGCCGGACAACATTTTTCAGCGGATGAATTGTGGGATTCGCTTCGCCAAAAAGACAAGCGCGTCTCCAAGGCCACAGTCTATCGGACGCTCCATCTCTTGGCCGAGAAGAAGGTGGTTGAGGAACACGACTTTGGAAGGGGAGAGAAATATTACGAACGAATGATGGAACGGCCCCACCATGACCATTTGATTTGTGTCCATTGCGGCCGGATCGTTGAGTTTGAAAATCCCCAGATCGAGCGCCTCCAAGAGAAAATTGCCAAGAGAGAAGATTTCATCCTCGCCTACCATAGTCACAAGCTGTTTGGTACCTGTTCTCGCTGTCATCCCAAGAAGAAAATTGTCAAGAAAGCTTCCTAGCGTTCCCCTTTCCTTTCCGGTTCTGATTCTCGGATTGATCCTTCTGGGAGGTTGTGCCTTCCAGCCGGTTTCCCGTCGGCAGGAGGAAATCGGGGGCCGTTTCCGTGAGATCATGATCGTAGGAAAAACGAAATCCGAGCGGGAACAAATCCTCACCGAAGCTTTCGAAATTCTCCGGAGGATCGATGCCAAGGTTGATTGGCGAAATCGGGAGAGCGAGATTACTCGGGTCAATGAAAAAGGATTCGTTGAGTCCCAGGAGGTTTCACCCGGGATATTTGGAGTCCTCCAGAAGTCCGTGGAGTTCTTCGAAAAAACAGGAGGGGCCTTTGATATCACGGTCCTCCCCCTCTTGAAAGTGTGGGGTTTCGATGGGGAAGACCCCGAGCTTCCCCCGCCGGAGGAAATTCAAAACCTCCTTCCTCGTATTGGATCGAACCATCTCCTCCTGGATCCCAAGCGGCGGAAGGTGGGTTTTCAAGTCGCTGACATGGGGATCGAACTGGGGGGGATCGCCCGAGGTTACGCTTGTGACGAGGTCATCCAGTTCCTCAAGGCCCGAGGGGTGAACGGGGGGCTTGTGAACATCGGTGGGACAATCGGGGCCTTCGGGAATTCTCCGGAGGGGAAACCTTGGCGGGTGGGCCTTCGTCATCCCCGGGATCCGACTCGGACACTGAGGGTGGTTTCTCTCTCCAACGAGGCTGTCTCCACCCGAGGAGACTACGAACAGTTTTTTGTAGTCAATGGCCGCCGCTATTCCCACATGCTCAACCCCCGGACGGGGTATCCGGCGAGTGAATCAGTGGCGGTTTCCGTGATTGCACCTTCCGCATTCCTCGCGGACGCCTTATCGACCAGTTTTTTCGTCCTGGGACCGGAGAAGACCCCTTTCCTCGCCAAACAATACCGAGAGGCGCGCTGGTACCTCACTTATTTTACGAATGGGGACCACTTCAAGACCCTTTCTTCAGAGCCCGCCTCCTAATTTTCGAAGGGTGCACGGGCCGTAGCTCGGAATTCCCTCTCCCTCCTTTGGAGGGAGAGGGTTAGGGTGAGGGTGGTGACCTGACGGTGCATTTCCCCCTCACCTTAATCCTCTCCCCCTAGAAGGGGGAGAGGAGATTGTGTTGCAGCTACGGCCCTGCACCCATTTTCGAACCAGCCTCTCAATGGGGCGCGGGGTTGTGCCGATAAAATAACTGGTCGTCTATCCTTTTTATTTCATTATGGTCAGGGTCATTGCGATCGCAAATCAAAAGGGCGGGTGCGGCAAGACAACTACGACCATTAATCTGGGGGCCTGCCTGGCTCGTTTGAATCAACGAGTTCTTCTCGTGGACATCGACCCCCAGGCCCATACGACGGTCGGCCTCGGATTCCTTCCCGAAAAGCTCGATGTCACCCTTCACCATCTCCTGTGCCCCGAAGGAGACAAAAAATCCTCTTGGGAAGAAGTGGTGTTGCGGCTGAGTCCCTATCTTTTCCTCCTCCCCGGAGACGGCCGGCTCTATCAATTTGAGGAGATTTTTTCCAGCCTCCCCCAGAGAGAAAAGCAGCTGAAATACCTTTTACTCTTTTCCCTCCCGAGACCCGATCCTTTTGATTTTATCTTGATCGATTGTCCTCCCAACCTGGGTCTTTTGACCTTGAATGCCCTGGAGGCGGCTCAAGAGGTGATCATTCCCATCGAACCCTCTTTTTTTTCACTCCACGGTTTAGCCAAGATTTCTGAAACCCTCGAGCGACTCGGCGCCAAACGTGGTCAAGTCCACCAAACCAACGCCCTCCTCACCCTTTTTGAAGAACGGAACGGTTTCTCCCGAGAGGTCTACGAAGAAGTGAAGAAACATTTTCAAGACCGGCTTTTTGAAACCTTGATCCACGAGAATGTGACCCTTCGGGAAGCCGCGGGAGCAGGCTTAAGTATTGCTGATTTCGATCCTCAGTCGATCGGGTACCGCGACTACATGAGCCTGGCCACTGAGATTCTCGAACGCGGGTGCCGGCTCGAGCTCACGAGGGAGGAGGCTCGTTCGT
>CAZMFE010000141.1:0-2818 GCA_964565495.1 uncultured bacterium | reverse complement strand
ATCCGTAAGATTCAAAAGACGGATGGCGGAATCGGCGTCACCCTCGTCCGGCTCGTCCTCGGTGTGATTTTCTTTCGCGAGGGTTCCATGAAATTCTTTGGTTGGTTTGGCGGAGGAGGATGGGCTTCAACCTGTGCCTATTTTGCGGGTCTTGGAATTCCCTTTCCCGAGTTGAACGCTTGGCTTGTGGCCGCTACCGAGTTCTTTGGAGGAGTGAGTTTTCTCGTCGGCTTTTTCACCCGCCTCGCCGCGATTCCCGTGGGCCTTACCATGGGAGTCGCGATTATTTCAGCCCACCTTCAAGGGGGCTGGAGCTACCCCCTTTTGATCCTTGCCTCGTGTTTCCTTTTGATTCAAGTCGGCTCCGGACGATTCTCTCTTGATCGATTGATGAGCCGTTAGGGCTTCCCACCCCGGATGAACGAAGCTTTAGTTTGGCTCGGGACAGCCTTCATCGCCTTCTTCGCTTCTTTGCTTTCAGGAGTGGCAGGCTTCGGCGGGGCAATGATCTTTCTTCCGTTTTTGGTCGCCACCTACGGAGTCCGAGCCTCCGTTCCCATTTTAACGGTGTCTGTTCTTTTGGGAAATGCCTCGCGGGTTTATTTTAATCGCCGAGAACTTGACCTCACGCTGGTCGCCTGGTTCTCTTCGGGTTCTCTCCCTGCGGCGTTGCTCGGTTCCTTTGTCTATGTCGCCCTTCCCACTCTTTGGATTAAGAAAGGAATTGGGCTTCTCTTGGTCTCCAGTGTCCTTCTTAAGAGAATCCAAAAGGATTTTCAATTAAGGAAGCGCTGGGTCTTTCTCCCGCTCGGGGCAGTGACGGGTTTCCTTTCCGCCCTGATGGGTGGGGTGGGCCCCCTTTCCAGCCCTTTCTTCTTGGCCTTTGGTCTTACGAAAGAAGCCTTCGTCGGGACGGAGGCCCTGTGCGCCACCGGCATGCATTTGGTGAAATCGATCGCCTACAACCGTTTGAACGTCCTCCCTCAAAAAGAACTCCTTGCCGGACTCAGTTTTGGGGTGATTATGAGCTTCGGCTCTTATGGGGCGAAAAAAATCTTGGAGAGAATTTCCAGACAAGCCTTTTTGATTTTGGTTGAAGCTCTTCTTTTTGGAATCGGAGTTTATATGCTGATTCAGTAAACCCTACCCCCCAGACTTCAACTCGAGAATTTCTTGGAAAGGGCCGTAAAATTAATATAATGAGGGTGTTATGAACGAGTTCGGGAGGACGCTCATCTTTTTCGGCGTCGTTTTGATCGTGGCGGGGATGGTAGTGAGCCTCTTTGGAAAAGTTCCAGGAATTGGAAGGCTTCCCGGGGATATTTATCTTCGGAAGGGGAGTTTCACTTTCTACTTTCCTTTGACCACCTGCCTCTTACTCAGTCTCCTCTTGACCCTCGTGTTTACGATCTTTGGGAGGCGCTGATCTTGCCATCCCTCCTTTACCTCTGGCGGCCGATTTTAGAGATCCTCTTCATTTGGCTCCTGGTTTATTCCCTTATCCGTTTTTTTGAGGGGACCCGGGCGGTCCAGGTTTTGATGGGGCTCCTTATCTTAGCGATCGTCTTTAATATTGCGAAGGCCCTGGAGCTGGAGACGATCAACTGGGTCCTCACAAAGCTCTTTGCGGTGGGAGTGGTTGCCTTCCTGATTATTTTTCAGCCCGAGCTCCGCCGGGCCTTAGCCCGTATTGGGCAAAATACGATGTTCGGCCCCTTCCTTAAAAAAGGCGGGACCATCGACGAGGTGGTGCAGGCGAGCGAGCATTTATCCCGGGCAAAAATCGGTGCCTTGATTGCCATCGAACGGGATATGGGGTTGAAAAATTACATTGAAAGTGGACTGATGCTCGATGCGAAGGTGAGCGCCGAACTCCTGATTACCCTCTTCTTCCCCAACACCCCCACGCACGATGGAGGAGTCATCATTCAGGGAGAACGGATCGCGGCTTCGGGTTCCCTTTTTCCGCTGAGCCAGAACCTTGAACTGTCGCGTTCTTTGGGAACACGCCATCGTGCGGCCGTGGGTCTCACCGAAGAAAGCGATGCCGTCTCCGTGGTCGTCTCCGAGGAGACCGGGTCGATTTCGGTCTCCGTTTATGGCAAGTTAACGCGCGACTTGGACGGCGAAGAGCTTCGCCGGGTCCTCACCAGCCTTTTTCGTCCTGCGGAGAGAACCGGCGGATGGAATCGGTTCTGGCAGGGGGATTGGAGGAAAGTGCGTCTGCCGTGGAGGGAGGGCTTCGGCAAACGATGACGAACTGGCTCACAAAGAATTGGGGCGCGAAACTCGTTTCCTTGATTCTCGCGGTCGGGCTCTGGTATTACGCGGTCGGCGAAGAAGGGATTGAAGTCACACGGACGATCCCGGTTGAGATCAAGGTGGAGAAAGAAAAAATGAGCGTGGTCGGGAAGCCGACCCGGCTCGTCATGGTGACCCTCCAGGCGCCGCGCTCCCTGGTGGCGAATTTAGCCTCCGAGGAACTGAAGGCCGAGCATGTGATCCGAAGGGTTGAGAACCCGGGGGATTATAGTTTTCGCCTGGAACCTCGCGAGATTCGCCTCCCCTCCGAAAAGGTTCGGGTGGTGCGCTTCGAGCCTGAAGTGATTCAAGTGAAGATTGACGAGATGATTGTCCAAAAACGGGAGGTGGGACCTGTTTTTTTAGGGGAACCGGCATTCGGTTATCATCTGGATCAAGACAATATCCAGCTTGATCCTCGGGCGGTTTTAGTGGAAGGCCCGAAGAGTCAGCTGGAGAAGGTGGAAAAGATTAAAACCCAGCCCATTGATGTGGTGGGTCGGACCCGTTCTTTTCG
>CAZMFE010000140.1:0-2883 GCA_964565495.1 uncultured bacterium | reverse complement strand
TTTTTTGATCCCTTTCATTTTTGAGGTAGAGCTTGGCATAGCCATTCTCCAAGCGGTCAATCTCTTGAAAGAGCGTTCGGTAATCAATGGCTTTGACTTTATCAATTACTGTTTTATCCTTTGTCTCCTCCGCTGAAAGAAGGAGGTCGATGGTTGGAAATCTTGCTTGAAATTCCCTGAGAGGTATGGAGTTAAGATAAAGGAGTTTCGTCCTCTTGAGATATTCGAGGAGAGGAAGCGACTTTTGATCGAACCTTTCTTTGAGCTTGAGCCATTCCTTCAATTCTTTCGGGAAATATTGGTTCGCTAGTTTCCTGATCTCTGTGAAGATGGCTTCCAAATCCCTTTGGGTTTCTTCTTTGTGCTCGGCCATCTTTTGATACCAGGAGATGTTCTCAAGGTGGAGTTTAATATTGTCGGCTCCGATGAGGTTAAAATCCTTCTTGCGGTTGATATGGGCATATTCAGCCCCGCCAAGCCTTAACTTATCCATCAGGAAGTAAGAGACCTTTTCCCTCACTTCGGAGTCTCTGATAAATCCGAAGTATTCATCCGTGGGCACAGGGCCTTCGTAGCCTTCTTCAAGGACTGTCTTCACACCGTAACGCTCCACGAGATATTCGATGATCTTGGCGATATTCTCCTGGGCTTCAAGAGAGTCGTGGGCATCCTGAAGGTAGATAATCATTTTGTTGGGATTCCCAGCGAAGGATTCCTCGACCCTTCCAAAGGCTTCAGGAATAGAAAAGGCAGGCGGAGTGTCTTGGGGCTGATTCAGATTTTGGGGAGCATCTGGCGTCGCAAAGGAAAGACTATTGAAAAGAAGCAAGGAAAGGGACAAAAAAATCGCCACCGATTTCTGTTGGAAAGAAGAGTATCCTCTCATGTTGTTACCTTATTGAATCAAAACGAGATACAAGCAATTTTGTCGTAAAAGATACCACCCTATTTTGGCTCACGCAAATCAAGCGAATCAGCTTTTGATTCAATGATTCTGAATGACAAGAAATGTTATAAGAAGTTGGGGGAACTTAAGTGCCGAGTTCCCAACTGGCGAGGTAGTGTTTTTGCTCGGGAGTGAAGCGGTCGATCGCGACATCCATCGCCTGAAGTTTGCGGCGGGCCACGTCCCTATCGATTTTTTCGGGAACTTTGTAGACTCTTTTCTCCATCATCCGTCCGGAGCGGGCCAGCACCTGGACGCAAAGCGCCTGATTGGCGAAAGACATATCCATTACGCTTGCCGGATGCCCTTCGGCCGTGGCTAAATTCACGAGGCGCCCCTCAGCCAAAAGGAAGATCTTCTTTCCAGAAGCCAGAACGAATTCTTCCACATAATCGCGGACCCTTCGCCTTTTACGGGCCAGCTTCCGAAGCGCTGGGATCTCTACCTCGGCATTGAAATGACCGGAATTGGCGACAATCGCGCCGTCTTTCATCCGAAGAAAATGTTCCTTGCGGATGACATTGAGATTTCCCGTGACGGTGACAAAGAGATCGCCACGGCAAGCCGCTTCTTTCATCGACAATACTTCAAAACCGTCCATCATGGCTTCCAAGGCCCGTAAAGGATTGGTCTCGGTAACGATCACTTGGGCCCCCATTCCCCTGGCGCGGGAGGCAAGCCCCCGGCCGCACCAGCCGTAGCCGGCCACCACAAAGGTGCTGCCCGAAAGAAGGATGTTGGTGGCCCGAATCACGCCGTCGATCGTGGATTGTCCGGTTCCATAACGATTATCAAAAAGGTGTTTGGTGTCCGCATCGTTGACGGCGATGATCGGGAACCTGAGAAGCCCTTTTTTCTCCAAACTTCGGAGACGGATAACGCCTGTGGTGGTCTCCTCGGTTCCCCCGATGACCCCATTGGCAAGATTCTTATACTTTCCGTGAAGTCCGGAAACCAAATCTGCGCCGTCATCCATGGTAATCTGAGGATGATGATCGATGGCCGCGCGGATATGCCGGTAATAAGTCTTCGAATCCTCCCCTTTTTGGGCGAAGACGGGAATCCTTTCATGTTTGACCAAAGAAGCTGCGACATCATCCTGCGTGCTCAATGGATTGGAGGCGCAGAGAACAACGTCCGCGCCGCCCGCTTTGAGCGTCCGCATCAAATGGGCGGTTTCGGTGGTCACGTGAAGGCAGGCTGAGATTCGGAGGCCGCGGAGGGGCCTTGTCTTGGTAAATTTCTGACGGATGGAACCGAGAACGGGCATTTGCCGATCGGCCCATAAAATCCGTTTGCGGCCGTGGTCGGCCAAGGAAAGATTTTTGACGTCGAATTTCACAGTGCGTTAAACCTGTTTTTACCGCGCTATGCTGAGAAGGGGTTCGGGCTGAAAAACTTCCGGCGAGGAACCATTTTTTTCGCGACTGAGTTTCAAGGCCTTGCGGATTTTGGGGGCTCCGTCCAAAGCCTCCCAGGTGAAATTCTCTTCACTACGGCCGAAATGGCCGTAAGCCGCCGTCTGGCGGAAAATGGGCCGACGGAGCTTGAGTTTGTCGATAATGCCTTGAGGGGTAAAATCAAAAAGATCGCGCAGGACTTTCGTGATTTGAGCATCCGGGACGCGGCCTGTACGAAAAGTGTTGACCATCACGGAAACGGGCTCGGCCACACCGATCGCATAGGCAATTTGAATCTCACACTCCGACGCGGCGCCGCTCGCCACGACGTTCTTCGCGAGGTAACGCGCAAAATACGAAGCCGAACGGTCCACCTTGGAAGGATCTTTCCCGCTGAAAGCCCCGCCGCCGTGCGCGCCGTAGCCGCCGTAAGTGTCCACGATGATTTTCCGACCCGTGAGCCCGGTATCGCCGTGAGGACCGCCGATTTCGAATCGGCCGGTGGGGTTGATAAAAATTTTGGTGTCGGAATCTAAG
>CAZMFE010000139.1:0-2883 GCA_964565495.1 uncultured bacterium | reverse complement strand
GATTTCATTGGGGAGATTGATCGTTTTGGAAATGGCCCCAGAAATAAAAGGTTGTGCAGCCGCCATCATCCGGATATGGGCCATCGGTTCGAGAAATCTCTTTCCGTGGCGCCCGCATTTGTTCGCACAATCGAAAACCGGAAGATGTTCCGGCTTCAGGTGGGGTGCTCCCTCCACGGTCATCATCCCGCAGATCACGTTACTGGCCTCATCGATCTCCGCCTGGGAGAAGCCCAAGGCCTCAAGAAGGTTGAAGCTGGGATGGTTATACTGCTCCGGCTTCATGCCGAGCCGCTGCATCGTTTCTTCTCCCAACGTCCATTTGGTAAAGGCAAAGGGGAGATCAAAAACGGTGGGGAGGATCACCGCCACCCTCCGAAGGTCTTCTTCGACCAATCCTTTTTGGCGAAGCGTGATTTCGTTAATCCAGGGCGATCCCCTTAAAGAGGCGGTTCCCTGAATGTACTCCACAATGTCCCGGATCTCTCCTTCGTTATACCCGAATTTACGCAACGCCTGGGGGACGGAGCGGTTCACGATTTTGAAATAACCGCCGCCGGCGAGCTTCTTAAATTTCACCAGCGCAAAATCGGGCTCAATTCCTGTCGTGTCGCAATCCATGAGAAGTCCGATCGTTCCGGTGGGGGCGATCACCGAGGCCTGGGCATTCCGGTAACCGAACCGTTCCCCCAATTCGAGCGCCTCATCCCAGTCTTGACAGGCGGCCAAAAGGAGATCGGGAGGGCAATCGGCTTCGCTGATCCGGTACGCGGCCTCCCGATGCTTACGAATCACGCGAAGCATCGATTCGCGATTCTCCGGGTAACTCGGAAAAGGCCCCTTCGTCGCCGCAAGTTCGGCAGAGGTCCGGTAGGCATGACCGGTCAAAACGCCCGTGATGGCTCCTCCCACGGCGAGGGCCTCGGGGCTGTTATAAGGAATTCCATCCACCATGAGTAAAGTCCCCAAGTTGGCATACCCCAGGCCTAGGGGGCGGTAATCGTGGCTATTCTCGGCAATTCTCTTCGTGGGGTAGGAAGCGAAATCGACGATGATCTCCATTGCGGTGGTGAAAATCCGGACCGTTTGGCGGAAGGCCTCGATATCGAACCGCCCCTCCTCCTCCACAAATTTCATGAGGTTAATCGAAGCGAGGTTGCAGGCCGAGTCGTTGAGAAACATATATTCGCTGCAGGGATTGGAGGCGTAGATCCGGTCTGTATTCGCCGAGGTGTGCCAGTCGTTAATCGTCGTATCCAGCTGCATCCCCGGATCGGCACACGCCCAGGCGGCATAAGCGATCCGGTGCATGAGTTCCCGCGCCTTATAAACCTGATGCACCTCGCCGGTGGTCCGGTAACGCGTGGTCCAGTCCTTATCTTCGAGAACTGCCTTCATAAATTCATCGCTGATCCGGACGGAATTGTTGGAATTCTGACCCGAAACGGTCTTGTAAGCCTCGCTGTTGAAATCGGCCGGATAGCCCGCTTGAATGAGGGCGCGGGCCTTCCTCTCCTCTTTGAGTTTCCAATCGATA
Source organism: uncultured bacterium (assembly GCA_964565495.1). Lineage (GTDB taxonomy): Bacteria > Omnitrophota > Omnitrophia > Omnitrophales > JACQLI01 > CAZMFE01. Next base: position 1,346 of record CAZMFE010000139.1, on the reverse strand, counting down.
AATTCAACGATCTCCGGATGGTCCATATCCAGGCAAACCATCTTGGCCGCCCGACGCGTCGTCCCGCCCGATTTGGTGGCGCCGGCCCCTTTATCCATGACTTCGAGGAAAGACATCAGACCGGAGGAGGTTCCGCCTCCGGAGAGTTTCTCGTATTTACTGCGGATTTTTGAAAAGTTGGTTCCCGTGCCGGACCCGAATTTGAAGAGACGGGCTTCACTTTTTATCAGTTCAAAGATCGACATCAGGTCGTCTTCAACCGATTGGATAAAGCAGGCGGAGCACTGAGGGTGGGAGTAAGAATCGCTCGTCTCTCGAATCTCACCCGTTTCCGGATCCCAGTACCAGTTTCCCCCCGATCCTGTAATCCCATATTCATGGGAGAGGCCGCAATTGAACCAAACGGGAGAATTGAAGGCGGCCTTCTGGGTGATGAGCATTTGTGCGAGCTCCGCCTCAAAGACTTCCGCGTCCTCCTTGGCCCGAAAGTAACCTCCGAGTTGCTCCCCTGCGATCCTGAGACTATGGGCAATCCGATGGACCACCTGCTTTGCACCCGTTTCATGCCCCGTTCCCGGAACTCCGGCCTTTCTAAAATATTTTGAAACAATAATATCGGTCGCGAGCTGTGACCAATCCTTGGGAACCTCCACGTTTTCCATCTTGAAGACCGTGCTTCCGTCCGGATTGGTGATGACGGAGGTTCGCCTTTCGTAGCTCACCTCATCAAGCGAATCTATGCCGGGGTGGGTAAAGAAACGACGAAAGGAAAGTCCTCTCCCCGCTTGGACTTCGCAAATCTCTTCAGCGGCAGGGGTCACCTTGTAGGTTTTTGCGCTCATCAGCTTCTCCTTATCCTTTGGAGGCCTCTATTAAGAGATTACCACAGGTTGGGCTTTGGATCAATGTGAACACCATATCTTGTGTCTCAAGAGCATAGATCGTCTTTTCCAGGCCGAGGCTTTAGGGCTTTTTTAGCCCCCAGGAGGAGAATTCGGAGGATCCCTAAAGAAAGGAAAGAGAAAAAAATAGGATAATTTCAGTCGCTTGAAATTATCCTATTTTTTAGATGAAAACATTCGTCGGTGAAAAAGGTTCTCTTTTTTCCTCTGAAATTCTTCCGGCCCCGGCACTTTATCCAGCCTCTTAGTCAAAGAACGCGTCTCTCGATCTTGGAAGGCATTTTAATCCAGAAAAAAATAAAGTCAAACAAAATTTCTCCCTGCCTGCCGGTAGGCAGGTTTTTATTTTCCAATGCAAAATTCTTGGAAGATGACATCCAGAATATCCTCGGAATAAATCTCACCGATCAATTCCGCCAACGAATCGATCGCAACCTTCAAATC
>CAZMFE010000138.1:0-2888 GCA_964565495.1 uncultured bacterium | reverse complement strand
ATTGAGTTTACGATCCAGGAGGGAAAGCTCTTTCTCCTTCAGACGCGGAATGGAAAACGGACGGCTCACGCCGCTGTCAGAATTGCCGTTGACCTTGTCCGGGAAAAGTTCATCACTCCTGAAGAGGCGCTCCTCCGGGTCGAAGCGAAACAATTGGACCAGCTTCTCCATCCGACCTTCGATCCTCGAGAGAAAAAGGACGAGATTGCCAAGGGGCTCCCGGCCTCTCCCGGAGCCGCAACCGGCCGGGTTGTTTTTAATGCGGACGATGCCGAAGAAGAGGCCAAAAAAGGAGAGGCGGTCATCTTGGTCCGGCTCGAGACCTCTCCGGAGGATATCGGTGGAATGCATGCCGCTCAAGGGATCCTCACGGCCCGTGGTGGAATGACGAGCCATGCCGCTGTCGTGGCCCGCGGGATGGGCAAATGCTGCGTGGCGGGCTGCGGGGAACTTCAAATTGATTATTCCGCCAGAGAATTTCGTGTCAGGAACCAGGTGATCCGCGAAGGAGATTTCATTTCACTCGACGGAAGCCTGGGGGCGGTTTACAAAGGGAAGGTGAAGACCGTTGAGCCTGAGCTCAGCGGGGACTTTGCCAAATTGATGCGCTGGGCCGATGAAATGCGCCGCCTTCAGGTTCGGGCCAACGCGGATACTCCCCGGGATGCTTCTGTCGCCCGCAAATTTGGGGCGGAGGGGATCGGTCTTTGCCGGACCGAGCATATGTTTTTTGAAGGAGACCGTATCCTTGCAGTCCGGGAGATGATCTTGGCGGACGACGCTGAGGGAAGAGCGAAAGCACTGGAAAAACTCCTCCCGATGCAGCGGGGGGACTTTGAAGCCATTTTTGAGGTCATGAACAGCCTTCCCGTGACGGTGCGTCTGTTGGATCCCCCCCTCCATGAATTCCTGCCGCACGATGAAGCCTCCCAGAGGGAGATGGCGGAGGTGATGAAGGTTTCCCTTGAGAAAGTGAAGGCAAAGGTCACAAGTCTTCACGAGTTTAATCCGATGTTAGGACATCGAGGGTGCCGCCTGGGGATCACTTACCCTGAGATTTACGACATGCAGGTACGGGCGATTCTCGAAGCCGCCTCGCGCGTGAAGAAGCGCAAGATCCGAGTCTTGCCGGAGATTATGATCCCCCTCGTAGTGACTCGACGGGAGTTTACGATCTTGAAAGAACGAATGGAGAAGATTGCTCAAGCGGTTTTCGGCGAAGAAGGAGTCGAGGTGAGTTATCTCGTGGGGACCATGATTGAAATCCCTCGGGCCGCTTTGGTTGCCGACCGCATCGCAGAGGCCGCTCAATTTTTCTCCTTCGGAACCAATGACCTCACCCAAATGACCTTTGGGTTCTCGCGGGATGACGCGGGGGTCTTCTTGGGGGACTACCTCTCCCAGGGGATTTTGGAAAAAGATCCTTTCCAAAGCCTCGATGAGGAGGGGGTGGGCCAATTGATTCGCTGGGCCAGCGAGCGCGGCCGCTCTGTCAGACGGGAGCTCAAAGTGGGAATCTGCGGTGAGCACGGGGGGGATCCCGCTTCGGTCAAATTCTGCCACCGCGTCGGAATGAACTATGTGAGTTGCTCGCCCTACCGAGTTCCGATTGCACGCCTCGCTAGCGCGCAGGCAGCGGTTCTTGAGAAGCGGAAAAAGTTCGAGCGTCCTGGAGAAAATTGATTCGCGGAGTCACCGGAGAGACGTGGTGAGGCGAAAGAAGAAGAAACGGTCCCAACCTTCCCGCCCGAATCGGCTGAAAGTTTCCCGCCCTTCCCAGAGGGAGATTTCCCCTTCCAGTCTGAAACGTCGTAAACCGAAGAAGGAGGAAGAGGGGATCTTCGAGGAGACAGAGTACACCCTCGACCGGACCCCGATGAAGATTTACCTCAAGCAGATTGAACACATTCCTCTGCTGACCCCTGAGGAAGAGATCGAGGTTGCCGAGAGGGTCCAGTCTAAAACCCGCGGGTCCGCCAAAGCCCGGCATCGGATGATCCGTTCGAATCTTCGCCTGGTGATTTCCATTGCGAAACGTTACACGAATATGGGACTCACATTTTCGGATCTCATCGAAGAAGGGAATATCGGGCTCATGAGAGCGGTCGAGAAATTTGATCCCAAGCGGGGCTATCGCTTTTCCACCTATGCCTCGTGGTGGATCAAGCAGGCCATCATGCGCGCCCTCTCCAATCAGGGAAAGACGATTCGAATTCCGGTCTACGTTTATGACATGATCTCCAGGTGGAGGAAGGTCCGGGACGGGCTCATGCAGAAGCTCAACCGGATTCCAACCCGGAAGGAGATTGCGAAGGTCATGGAGGTTCCGGTCGAAAAGATCAAAGAAATTGAGGACATTGCGGGGCGCCCCGGTTCCCTCAATGCTCCCGTCAGTCTTGACAGCACCGTGGAATTGATTGATCTCATCGAGGACGATACGGCCCATTCTCCTGAAAAGGAGATGGGGGAGGTTTTTAGGAGTGAGCGGATCCATGAAATCCTCGGGAGTCTGGACGAAAGGGAGCGAAGAATCTTAATCCTTCGTTTTGGTCTCGAGGGGGAAGAGTCGCATACGTTGGAAGAAGTCGCAAAAAAGTTTGGAATCACCCGCGAACGAATCCGTCAGATTGAACTCGTAGCCTTAAAAAAGATTCGGACCCGTTTTCAAGAGAAAAAGGAAAAACTAGAGGACTATGTCTCCGAATGAACCCCGTTACACCCTTCGTTTTTTTTCCTTAAAGGGTGACGTCGGCTATGGACCTGTTTCCTCCCGTAAACCAAATTTCGCGACGGAGGGTGTAACGGGGTGAAAATTACATCGCCGAGTGACTTGAAGCATTGGGTTCGTGACATTCCGGATTTTCCAAAAAAAGGCATTATCTTTAAGG
>CAZMFE010000137.1:0-2951 GCA_964565495.1 uncultured bacterium | reverse complement strand
GGTTCGGGCGGCAATCCCCGGCGGGTGCAGGCGTTGGATCTCCTGGAGAACCTTTTCCGCCTCCTCGGGTGTCACCATGCCATTCTTAGCAATTTCCTCGAGGGGCGCCCCGAGATAACCCTCCTCTGTTAAGTTGCCGATGATCTCATCAGCGATTCTCCGCTCGTTTTCTGTGAGGTCGAGAAAGCCGGCTTGCCAGGCGAGATAGTCAAAAAGGGATTCCTTGCGCGTAATCAACGTTTCCTGATAGTTCTTTTGTCTCGCAACCTCCTCGGCTTCCGGCAGGGAGAGATCCTCTTGTCCGTAAAAGCTGTCACGCAGGTTTTCGTCCAGCAAGTCTAAGGAACGGAGGGTCTCATCGAAACGAAGCTCCTCCGCATTTCGTTCCTTTTCGGATTCCTCATCCGTCAGGCGTGTGGAGGGAGCCTCCTCGACGAGATCCTTTGGAACTTCTTCCAAGGCGGGATTTTCCTCCAATTCCTGTTCGATCGCCGTCTGGAGCTGGGCCAAAGGGAGCTGGAGAAGCCTGAGATACTGACGGATCTGCGGCGAGAGGATGAGTTTTTGACTTTGGCTCTGGATCAGTCGAGGTTCCATAATTTTAAAAGTACCACTTCCCCGTTTAGTTGTAAAGAAACGTAGGACGTGAATCCACGAATAGGCAGGTTCGAATTGACAGTGGAAGAGCAAGCCCCTATAATGATTTTTTAAGTTTTAACGTAACCATAGACCGTTTGAGCACTTACGATCTCGCGGTCCCAAGGAGCCAAAGATTCAAGCGGCAAGCTTCAATCAAGAAGAAACGGGAGCCCAAGTTCCGAATCCTGTCACGAGCGAAAGAGGCCGTAGGAAAAGTTTCCCCGCAGGCCTTTGGACGAAATGCCCCAGCTGTCAGCATGTCATGTTCACCAAGACCCTCAAGGAGAATCTTTCTGTCTGCTCCAAGTGCAGTTTCCATTTCATCTTAGGGGCCTTGGAGCGGATCGAAATCCTCATCGACCCGAAAACATTTAAGGAGTTGGAAGTTAATCTTGAGACCTTGGATCCCCTCGGATTCAAAGGGGTGAGGCCCTACCTGGAGAAATTGAGACAAGACCAAAAGAAGACAGGCTTGAAGGAGGCTTGTGTGGTGGGCGTGGGAAAGATCACTGAGGTGCCGGTGGCCTTTGGGGTGACCGATTCCCGCTTCATTATGGGTTCGATGGGATCGGTGGTGGGTGAGAAGATTTCACGACTGGTGGAATATGCGCTTGACGAGAAACTTCCCTTGGTCATTGTCTCCGGATCGGGAGGGGGGGCCCGGATGTATGAGGGGGTCTTAAGCCTCATGCAGATGGCCAAGACGGCCAGCGCCTTGGCCCGATTCCAGAAAAGCCGCCTTCCCTACCTTTCGGTTTTGACCAACCCGACCATGGGAGGGGTGATGGCGAGTTTTGCTTCTCTGGGGGATGTCATTCTGGCAGAACCGGGAGCCTTGATTGGGTTTGCGGGTCCTCGAGTGATTGAGCAGACGATTCGTCAGAAATTGCCCCCCGATTTCCAGACGTCTGAATTTCTCCTGGAGCATGGTCTGATCGATCAGGTGGTAGAGAGAAAAGACCTGAAAGGGACCTTGAAGCTCTTACTGGATTATTTCACTTAAGGAAAGGGAGGCTTATGGCCACGGTCGTCCTGAAAAATGTATCAAAGGTTTATGCCACGAACGTCGTGGCCGTCAACAATATCAATCTCGAAGTCGAAGATAAGGAGTTTATCGTCTTAGTCGGACCTTCGGGATGCGGCAAATCGACAACCCTCCGGATGGTCGCCGGTTTAGAGCGGGTGACCCAGGGAGAGATTTACATCGGAGGCCAGCTCGTGAATGATCTCCCCGCTCGGAATCGGGATATTGCCATGGTCTTTCAAAATTACGCCCTTTACCCGCACATGACCGCTTACGAGAATCTGGCTTTCGGGTTGAAGTTACACCACTACCCCAAAAAAGAGATCGATCGCCGGGTTCAGGAAGCGGCCGAAATTTTGGGGATTACTCCCATCTTGAAACGCCGGCCCAAGGAACTCTCAGGGGGGGAGCGTCAACGCGTGGCCGTGGGGCGGGCCATTGTGCGCAAACCCCGGGTTTTTCTCTTCGACGAACCTTTGAGTAACCTGGATGCCAAACTTCGGGTCCAGATGCGCACCGAGCTCATTAAACTCCATAACCGCCTCCAGGCGACGATGGTCTATGTGACCCACGACCAGGTGGAGGCCCTGACCCTGGGAGAGCGGATTGTGGTGATGAAGGACGGCATCATTCACCAAATGGACCATCCGATCGCGGTTTACGAGAACCCCCGGAATAAGTTTGTGGCGGGTTTCATCGGTTCCCCTCCTATGAATTTTCTCCAGGGGAAAATCATTGCCCAGAATGGGGACTACTACTTTTTTGACCGAGGAATCAAACTCCGGCTTCTTCAGCAGAATTATGGGCGGATGGCCCCTTATCGGGATCAGAATGTCATCTTTGGAATTCGTCCGGAAGACATCTATGACCGGATCTTTGCCCAAGATGCGCGGCCGGAATACACCGTCACGGCGACCGTGGAGGTCGTCGAGCCGATGGGTTCGGAGATCTATCTTTTTCTCAATGCGGGCCGGAACACGTTCGTGGCCCGCGTCAATAATCAGGATACCGCCACGGCCAACCAGGACGTCCAAGTCGTCTTTGACATGAGCAAAGCCCATTTTTTTGATCCTGTGACCGAGGAAATTATTTCCTAATTGGATCTAACGCGTCAGAAACAGCTTTCTTTAGTTGCGGCTGTCCTGATCAGCCTTGTCCTCCTTTCTAAAATTCCCCAATCCTTAGCGCCGCTCCGTACCACCCTCGAGCCTGAGACCTACTTGGTCCGCCTCACTCTTTTGCTTTATCTTTTTTACCTCCCCGTGGCGGCGGCGTGGTTCGGCGCGCG
>CAZMFE010000136.1:0-2954 GCA_964565495.1 uncultured bacterium | reverse complement strand
AACTCAAAAAGACCGATGAAAAACTCCTGGAATTCAAGGAGCGACTCCGTCAGGTGAGCGTGGGGGACCGGTCTCATTGGATGAACCAAGCGGTTGTTTTTGCCCGTCAGCTTCATCATATGCTTGAGCTGGGCCGTGTCATTACCCTGGGGGCAATTCGCCGGAATGAAAGCCGTGGCTCTCATTACAAACCGGATTTCCCGAATCGCGACGATGCCAACTGGCTCAAAACCACTGTCGCAAAATGGACGCCGGACGGTCCCGAATTTTCCGACGAAGCGGTCGATACCTCTCTCCTACAGCCGAAGGAAAGGAAATATTAGGATGGAGAAAATTTATTTTCCCCAAGAGAATTTCTCCCAGCCTCTCGGCGCTCAGAGGCTCCGGATTCGGCAAAGACTAAGGGCGCTTCGCCGGGGGTCCCTCGCTGTTCCCGCCGGAAGACCGGCGGGCCATCGCTTCCCCTCCGGCGAATCACCCAAGTTTTTCACGAATCCTCCGCCATTCGCGCCTCAAGGCTGGAGAAATTCTCTTGGCAGAATCCCATTCGCCGGACGCGGCGTCGGGGAGGCGGCAAGAATCGGAATATTCTTGCAGCCGGGGCCCCGTCGAGCGAGGCCGACTCAAACCGTTTCCAATATCGTTCGGCAGTTGCCGAATCACCTTTCTGCTTCCTCACCCTTCCCCCGAATTTGGAATAAGGTCCGTATCCTTCTTGACAACGGAAATGTTCGTCGGCCAAGCGCCCGCGGAAGGCGAAGGGATTCTGCCATATAGAGAAGATTCAAACTGAAGATGGAAAAACCAGATAAAGTAGTTCTCCGCATCCGACGTCAGGGATCGCCGGAGGCGAAGCCTTATTGGGAGGAGTATCACCTTCCTTACCGGCCTTACTTGAATGTCATTACCTGCCTTCAAGAGATTCGAAAAACGCTCCGTACTTTTGACGGACGCCCGAGCCTGCCGATCGCTTGGGAATCGAGTTGTCTGGAGGAGGTCTGCGGGATTTGTACCGTGGTTATCAACGGCCGCGTCCGACAAGCCTGTTCCGCCCTGGTGGACCAGCTCGCGCAGCCGATCACCCTGGAACCGATGAGAAAGTTTCCTCTCGTGCGAGATCTGGTCGTCGACCGTTCTTCCATGTTTGAAAGCTTGAAACGGGTAAAGGCGTGGGTGCCGCTTCAGGATACTCGGGATCAGGGTCCGGGTCCCAAGATCCTTCCCAAGGATCAGCAGATTAACTATGTCCTATCCCGATGCTTTTCGTGTGGCGCTTGTTTGGAAGTCTGTCCTCAGGTGAATGAGAAAAATAATTTTGTCGGCGCTGCAATCGTGAGCCAGGCGCGGCTTTTTAACCGTCACCCGATCGGGAAGGAGATCAAGCTGGAACGGTTGAAGGCCTTGACCCGCGAAGGGGGAATCGAGGATTGCGGCAACGCCCAGAATTGTCTTGAGATCTGCCCCAAGGAAATCCCTCTCGTCGATTCCATTGCTGAGGTCAATCGGGAGATTACGTTTAATTTGATTCGTCTGATCACGAGACAACCCCCTCCCCCAACCCTCTCCCCCTTAGGGGGAGAGGGGAAGGGGTGAGGGGGAAGCAAATGTCCCCTCCCTTCCGTCCTCGAATCGGCAAGAATGTCTTCATTGCCCCCTCTGCAGTCGTTGAAGGCCGCGTCACCTTAGGAGACTATTCAAGTATCTGGCCCGGTGCTGTGCTTCGGGGAGATATCAACCGGATTGAAGTCGGGCGTTACTCCAATATTCAGGACCTTTCCATCCTCCACGTGGAACGGGACAAGCCTTGCCGGGTTGGAGAGTATGTGGTTGTCGGCCACGCCGCGATCCTCCACGCCTGTAGCGTCAGAGACGGCTCCCTCGTCGGCATGGGATCGATCGTCATGGATGGCGCGGTGATCGGTTCAGGGGTGATTCTCGGGGCAGGGAGCCTTGTTCCTCACGGGGAGCGGCTCAAGGCCGGTTCTCTTTATTTGGGAAGGCCGGCCCGCTTCATCCGGAAACTCAGCCAGCGAGAGATTCACGGACTCCTTCGATGGGCGAAGCGTTATGTGGGTTATGCCCAAGCCCATCTTGCGGGCCGCTTCGAACCTTTAGGGTTGTAGCATTCTTAGAGAAAACAAATATAATAAGGCTTTTCTAATGGAAGAAAGCAAAACCTCGTCTGCAAAAAATCAGTTTTCAAAAGGCCTGGAGGGAGTCGTCGCTGCCCGAACCGGCTTGAGTTTAGTGGATGGTGAAGCGAGCGCCCTTTATTACCTCGGGATTCCGATCCAGGAGCTGATTGCCCATTCGACTTTTGAAGAAGTGACCTTTTTGCTTTTTTTTAGAAAACTGCCGACGGCCTCGGAACTTGAAAAATTCTCGAGAGAACTCGCCAGCCTCCGGACGCTTCCCAACGAGATCCTTAACTTTCTCTGTGAATTTCCCCGTTCCGCCCATCCCGTGGCGATGCTCCGCACCATGGTTTCAGCCTTGGGACTTTTCGATCCTCAGGCGGATGCCAATTCCCGGGAGGCGAACCTCCAGAAGGCAAAGAGGCTCGTGGCCGTTCTCCCCACGATTGTCGCGGCCTTTCATCGAGTCCGGGGGAAACAAAAAATCGTTCATCCCAAGAAGGTCCTTTCGATGGCAGAGAACTTTCTCCTGATGCTGCATGGCAAGGCGTCTTCGCCCGAGCACGTCAGGGCTCTGGATCAATATCTGATCATGCTGGCGGATCATGGCTTGAACGCCTCCACTTTCGCGGCCCGCGTCACCATCTCAACCGAGTCCGATATTTACTCAGCCGTCACCAGTGCCCTCGGAACGCTTAAAGGGGACCTCCACGGTTCCGCGAATCAGCGGGCGATGGAGATGTTTCTCCGGGTCGGCCACCCCGGGAATGCCGAGGAGTATGTGAAGTCCCTTTTCCGGGAAAAGAAGAAGGTGATGGG
>CAZMFE010000135.1:0-2984 GCA_964565495.1 uncultured bacterium | reverse complement strand
GATAACAAAACGAGAGAAGCGCAAATCAACCGCATAATTTGTGAGACATCCCCGATGACGCCCCATTGGGTACTGGAAAATAAGAAAAAAATCGATGCCAGAGCCGCTGGTGTTTGGGAGAATCCAATGAGATGACGGAGGAGTCGAAACAAAAGAAAGACATTCACAAGATGCAGGAACCCGCTGATGGATCCGTAAGCCCAGGGGCTGAATCCAAACGACCGATCCATCAGAAAGAAAAAGAGCGTATAAAGGGGGCCGAACCGGCCCATGAAATCCGGCCTCAGGAGCGCTAACGGATCCTCGACAATTTTCCTCGCCCGCCAGACGTTATAAAAGCTGTCGTAAGCAAAAACACTTTGTCCTAAGGAGGGAAAAATGAGGATGAGGTAAAGGGCAAACGCTGCCCCGAGAATCCAGAAGACTTGTTTCCGAAGATGCGCCATTTTGGAAAGATTATGGTATTATACAGAAAAATGAGCCAATCACTGAAGCACGAAAAGCTTTCGGTCATCATCCCGGTCTTGAACGAGGCTGAAAACATCGCTCCTCTTTATGAGACACTGACCTCAACCCTCCAGGAACTCCAGGGGGATTACGAAATTCTCTTCGTGGATGATGGCTCCACCGATGGGACTCTCCATCAACTCCGCCGCTTGGCAGAAAGAGACCCCCAGGTCAAGGCAATTCTCTTTCGTAGAAATTACGGCCAGACGGCGGCGCTCTCAGCGGGATTCAATCACGCCTCAGGAGAGATGATTATTGCGATGGATGGGGATCTGCAAAATGACCCCGCTGATATTCCTCGACTCATCGCCAAGCTCGAGGAGGGATTCGATGTCGCGAGCGGCTGGCGAAAAGACCGACAAGATGCGCTCGTAACGCGAAGGATCCCTTCCTTTCTGGCCAACAAACTCATTTCCTGGATCAGCGGGGTGTCCTTAAAAGACTACGGCTGCACCCTCAAGGCCTATCGAGCCTCTTTTGTCAAGAATATCCGTCTCTTTGGCGAGATGCATCGCTTTATCCCGATTTACGCCCATAGCATGGGGGCCCGGATTGCCGAAATCGCCGTCAATCACTACCCGCGCCGATACGGAAAATCGAAAGTCACCCCCTTTCGAACCTTCAAAGTTCTTTTGGACCTGGTAACCGTCAAGTTCTTGGGAACCTTTTCAACCAAACCGATTTACCTCTTCGGAGGCCTGGGGATGCTTTGTATTCTCTTAGGCATCCTCGCCTCCGTGATGACGCTCATTCAGAAATTTGTCTACGGGATTTGGGTTCACCGGAACCCGATGATTTCGATCTCCATCTTCTTCCTTCTCGTGGGATTTCAGTTTGTCATGATGGGCCTCTTGGCTGAGATCATGATCCGCATCTATCACGAGGCTCAAGATCGCCCCCCCTATTGGATTCGAGAAACCATCAACCTCAAGAACGAACGATGTGCGGAATTGCCGGATTTGTGAGTCGCAGGGTTCAAGAAGGCGCACAGGTTCTTCAGAAGATGAATCAGACCATGATTCACCGAGGGCCGGATGAGGGCGGCGTCTATGTCAACGGGACTTATGGCCTCGGAATGCGTCGTTTGAGCATCATCGATCTGGCAGGAGGGTCTCAGCCGATATGGAACGAAGACCATACGGTGGGCATCGTTTTCAATGGAGAGATTTATAATTTTCGGGAGCTTCGCGAGCCGTTAGAAAAGAAGGGGCATCGATTTTCCACCCGCTCGGATACGGAGGTCGTTGTCCATCTCTACGAAGAAGAAGGGATTCAATGTCTGGAACACTTGAACGGGATGTTCGCCTTTGCCATTTATGACAGGAACGAAGACCAACTTTTCCTGGCCCGCGACCGGATGGGAGAAAAGCCTCTTCACTACTATTCCTATAATGGAGACTTCGTCTTCGCTTCAGAAATTAAATCGATCTTAGCCTTCCCCCAGATCACAACCCGTCTCAGTCTCGAAGCGCTTAATCTCTATCTGACCTACGAATATGTCCCGGCCCCTCACACCATTTATGAAAACATCTTCAAACTCGAGCCGGCTCACTATCTCCTCTTGAAGAAAGGTGAGCTTGAGATCCGACCTTACTGGCGTCCCTCCTTTTACCACGATGAAAAAACATCTTCCCTGGGAGAAGTCGTTCAGAAATTGCGTCACCACGTGGAGCGGTCGGTTCGAATGCGGACGGTGAGCGATGTCCCGCTGGGAGCTTTCTTAAGCGGGGGGATTGACTCCAGCTTGATTACGGCCTTCTTGACCCAATGTTCCTCGGGGCGAGTCAAGACCTTCAACGTCGCGTTTGAAGACCCTTCTTTTGACGAATCCCGGCACGCTCGGGAAGTCGCTCGCTATCTGGGAACAGACCACTATGAGGAAAGGCTCACGCCTCAAAATATGCTTAAAATCTTGCCCGAATGGGTTCAATTCATGGATGAGCCGTTTGCAGACGCCTCGGCGATCCCCGCCTACCTTTTATCAAGATTCACCCGAAGACAGGTGACCGTGGCTCTGAGCGGCGACGGGGGCGATGAACTTTTTTACGGTTATCCGACCTATCAGGCCCATCAAATTGCCCGTTGGCTCCCCCGTTGGGTGGCCCAACCGGCCAAAAGAGTGGCTGACCTGTTGCCCGTCTCCGACGACAATATCAGCTTTGATTTTAAGGCCCGTCGATTCACGGCGGGGCTTCGGTATGCACCGGTCCTTCGCCATCAAATCTGGTTAGGATCCTTTGAGCCGAGCCAGAAGCAGCAATTACTCACGCCGGAGGTCCGCCGCAGTTTGGAAGGAAAGGACGAATTTGACATTCTGAGGCAGCATTGGAACCGCTGTGATTCTTTCGACGATTTAGACCGACTTTGCCACACCGACCTGAGATTTTATCTGCAGGATGATATCTTGTTGAAAGTCGACCGGATGAGTATGGCCCACTCCTTGGAAGTTCGCTCCCCTTACCTGGACCACGAACTGG
>CAZMFE010000134.1:0-3012 GCA_964565495.1 uncultured bacterium | reverse complement strand
AAAATAATGGTAGGTCGTGGTGCGACCAAAGATGTCGGTGACCTTCTCAATTTCATTTTTGTCGGCCACTTGAGAATAAGTAATCGTCCGGCCGTCATTGAAGTAAACAATAACTTTCCCCTCCTCGTCCCTCACATCCTGGATGAAATCAGTCCCCGTGATATCGGTCCACTCCACCACGTGTCCTTCGTCATCCAGCCGGTACCGGACAATCACCCCGTTGGAGTAAACGACCTGGTAATGGCGGCAGGCCGGCCCATCCAAACAGATCGATACGGAGGTGAGGCCCTCCTTATTAAAGAGGACGTCGATGATCTGGCCCGTCTCAGGATCCCGCACCGGCGTGAAGCTCCGCAAAATGTTCCCCTGGGCATCCACGATTTTCACAATCCGGTTGTTCTCCAAAAAGGTGGTGATCCCCTGGCGGTCGGTCAGGGAGACAAGATTTCCCTGGAGATCAAACGTGCGCCGCTCGCCCTCCCGGATCTCCTCAATCAGGTGGGCAAACGCGAGATCGTTAGGGTGGGCCTCGTCAAATTGATACTTTTGGACGACGTCGCTATGATTCGTAGTGACCGTGACGGCCTTCGCCACGTCGTCATACTCATAGCGGACCTCGAAACCCGTGGAGAGGTCCCGAGAAAGGATGACCCGGTTTTGATCGTCGTAGAAAAGTTCAAACGGAGTCTTCCGCTCTTCATCAAAGAAGCGGGCTGAAAGGAGATGGTCATCGGCGGTACCGAAAATCTGATCCACACCCAGCTCGTAAGTGAGAAAAGAAAGGGGTTCTTCAGAAGGATCCGCCCCCGTCCTATGGGTCTCCACCAAAGCCCTCCCCTCTTCCGGATACGTTAAAAGGGTGGTCGTCCCCTCCTCCTCATTTACGATCCGGATGAGGCGGCCTTGGGAATCGAATTCCTGAAAGACTTTGGAAGAGGAAATGGAGACGAGTTCGGGGGATTCAAAGGGCTCCTCCCCCTCGTCAAAGCGGTAGACAAAAGTCGAGCCGTCATTTTGGGTGACCGTAAAAAGGTTTTGCTCGTCATCGAAAGAATAGCGCGCGAGGGTCTGGCCGGTTTTGGGATCAATGACTTCCACCGGACGGCCGGTTTCGGCGTCGTAAAGAAATCGAATCTCCTCGCCGGCTGAATTCTCCTGAATCAGTTCCAGGAGCCGGTCATCTAAAGATCCCAGTTCGCCGTCCGCCCCGGGCGACCAGAGCTGGCGCGTTTCGCCCAGACCAATCCACGCACTGCCATCTTCATTCAAACTGACCTCGGCCCCCTCCGCATTCACCGGAGCGCTGCCGAGACCGCTCACCTCGGGAAGGACCGGCGATTCGGTGGAGGGGACTTGAAAATTAAGATCGCTCGTATTCAGGGCTTCAAGTTTTGTGGCTTCACTTCTTGTTCCACCAGTTCCGCCTCCCCCGCCGGCCTCACTCTCTGGAGAGGCTCCCCCCGCCAGGCTCGAGCCTTCAATCTCCCGCTGGAGCTCTCCAATTTCTCGGCGCTTCTCTTCACACTTTCGTTGCTCCCCCTTATCCCGGATGACCTCGCATTTTTCCTCATACTCCTCGATCTTCTTTTTGAGGCGATTGATCTTCGAGTCAAGTGAAGGATCTCCCGCGGCGGTGATCGGGGAGGCGTCGGACGAAGAGGAAGAAGCGGGGGACTCCGAGGGAGAAGAAAGAGGGCTTTCCGCAAGAAAGGTCGCCGAAGGGTCGGAGAGGTTGGGAGTCGATTCCTCCGTAAGGGGAACGACCCCCTCCACCGGCTGAGTGGGTTGTTGATCAGGCGGGGTGAGACTTTCGGTTAAGTTACTTTGGTAACGGATTTTTTCGAGATCTTTGGCGGTCTCTTTGGAAGAATCGGGCGAAAGGATCGGGGTGCCAGTGGGGGGCAAAGGAGCCGCGGAAACTTGATAGGCAAAGGCCAGGTTCAGATCGAGCTGGGTGACGAGGAAGTTGAAGATGATCAATAAGGAAAGGAGCCGAAGGGAAATCGGCTTTTTGGGGCGGTAGAAGGGACTCATAAAGTAGCCTCCCCCGCCGGAGGACCCCGGACCTTTCGATTCATCCAGACCTCGTCACCCAAGAGGGCCTCAAATTGAGAATGAAGCCTTTCCCTCTGAGGAGAGATTAGAAATAACTCGTTTTCTTTGCCCAAAGGCGACTTGAGAGTGGGTGAAACCACCGCCCACCCGGCCATGAAATGATTCGCCTCAAGAGAGGGAGCGAGGGAGGAAGGATTCGGGGGTCTTTGGGTCAGGGTCGTCCGGAAAAATCGTCCCTTTTGGTAGTCCAGGACGGTAACGCTGTCCTCTTTATCCTGATAGATGAATTCGAGGTCGATCCATCTTCCTTCATGAAACCACCCTCGGTAACGTAAGATCCTTCCGAACCCTCCCGACGGCAACCTCTCGATGACCTCGAGAAAAGAAGAATCGTACGGATTTGTGATCACATAAAGATTCCCAAGATCCTGAATTTTCAAACCCCCCGATAAATCGATCTCGCAACCGCTGGCAGCAAATCCACTTTGTTCCTCACCGGAGGTCTCTCTTGGAGAAACATTCATTAAAGGAATGACAGAGGCATGGACGACAGGGGTGATGGAACTCTGGACGAGAATGAGACTGATGATAAGGAAAAGGGAACCCTTGTTCTTCGCTTGAACACTATTTTTATTCATAAGGTGCAAAATAGGTCAAAATCAAAAGAAAAAACTTTTATAACTCGACAATCTTGAAACTCAACAATAATTGACTTCTTTTATTCTTTAACTATGTCTTTATCCGATGTGGCGTACTAAATATACACGTTACTTAAGTTCGTTAACAACATGTTCTTTATCTCAAGCACGATCATCTAATAGCACTCTTAACTTAACCCGCCGCCGCGAGTTCCGAGGAGGGGGCCGCTCGTAGATTGTGTCGGGAGTGGGGTCTTAAAACAAGCGGGGCCGACGGGACTTGAACCCGCAACCCTCGGATCGACAGTCCGATACTCTA
>CAZMFE010000133.1:0-3043 GCA_964565495.1 uncultured bacterium | reverse complement strand
GAGATCATGCCTAGTCTCGTGGGCTCGGAGATGTGTATAAGAGACAGTCTGACGATTGCTTCTGCGATTCATTTCACGATTCATCAGGCCTTGACGGGAGGAGAGTATCGCTTCGGAAAGATCAGCGCCTATGAAGTCATGTCGGAGGTCCGCTACGACCTCATTGCCCGCGTGAGCCTCGTCCTCTTCGTTACGATCATCCTGATCGGGCTCTTTGGAATCTTTTTTCTTCACCGGATCGCGGGACCGGTTTACCGGTTTCGACGTACTCTTCAGCAAGTGTCTAAAGGAGAGGTGCCTGAGGAGGTCCGTCTTCGAGAGGGTGATTTCTTTGTAGAAACCGCCGAGGATTTGAACCATCTGCTTCAGTTCCTCCGCGAAAGGAGGGAACGCATCCAGAATCTCCGAAGAAGGCTGGAGGAAGCCGGCCGGGAGAGTGTGATTCCTCCGTCCGCGATGCCTCTTCTCACGGAACTCAAGGCGAGCCTCGATCAATTAGCTTAAGGTTTCCGGACCTTCACTCTCTTCCCGCCCGCGGTCCCGGAATTCTTTTTCTTAGGATCCCCCACCTCTCTCGTGACGTAACTCGCAACGCCCATCCAGGGGACAGCGTAGAAAGGCGAGGGAGAAGTCAGGAACTTCCCCACCATACTCCCTCCGCCTGGCGCGGTTTTGAGAACCGTGATTCGGATCGTAATGCTGGTGCTCTGTCCTGTGGAATCGGTCGCGGTGAAAGTCACGCTAAAGTCTTTGGAGGTGGCATTCCTAGGGAACTTGACATTGGGGGTCCAGGTAAAGGTCCAGGTACCGTTTCCATTATTGGTAAGAGTCGCTCCCTTGGGCATCTTACCAGAGACTGCTAAAGTGATTTGGTCGCCGTCGGGATCATTGACACGAATCGTGAAGGACAGTGTTTGGCTATTGACCACCGTGTAACTCGTAAAATCCGTCGAAATCACGGGGGGTCGACCCTGCGGCGGCGGACCTGCAAGTTCAGGATACTGATGTTGCATATTGAGAATGTCGTTGGTTGTCAATTGAGTCTTCTCATCGGAAATGTAGCTATACATCACATCTCTGGAATCTCCGGAGTGAGTCAGACCCAACGAATGTCCAAATTCATGGAGAAGGGTTTCCAAAAGCAAATAGCCGAAGGCAGAAACATAACCTCCATTCAGAAAAACATCGCCGCCATCACCGGGAGAGGGATAATAGGCGTAGGCAATATAGTTGCTGGAGCCGAACCTGGCGTAAAAATCTGATGCACTGAGGGCTCTAATCATAATCTCCGCGGTCCCGCTAGAGATTAATTGGAGAGAAAGGGGAATGACCGAGTCCCACGTCCAAAGCGCCTGGGTCACTGTGTCGATAATGGCCTGGGTTCCGTTGGTCAGGATGTCAAAAACACTTTGATCGATCCTCGCTGTGACGGGCTGCTGATAATCCGCATAGCCGAAGTTGGTCCAGGAATAACCCTCCACGACATAGTCTTGAGTAGCTCCGCTCTCTAAGTGACTCGGTGCGCCTTCCGGGGTTGTCTCTTCTTCCGAGTGTTCTTCCTCAGCGGCAGAACCCTCAACTTCTGTTCCGTGGCCTTCTACTGCCTGCGATTCTTCGGAAATCGCAGTGATTGCGCCGGTATCCGGCAGAAAAGCGTCCATCGTCTCAGGCTCCGACTCCACAAGCTCGCTGACAGGTTCAAGGGGAGCGGTTGCATCGACGACCGGTACAAAAACGCCTCCTTCTTGGATAATTTCTGTGGTAGTTTCTGTGATAGCGCCAGAGAGGGGAGAAGTCAGAGGCAATCCATAAAAAACGAGACTAAGACAGATAAAACTAATAACCTTTGACAACCTTTTGGAAATTCTTTGGTTAATACTTAACATTTTCAATTCCTCCTTAACTTTTTCTCTGTCTAAAGACTAACCAATGAATTCTAAGATTTGAAGAGAGTAAATAATAACTCCCATGATCAATTAGAGACAGGGTATAACTTAGGAGGATTTTTGGAAGATCTAAGAGGCGAGTTTTCTCCGAAGTACTGTTTCTATTTCAGGTCCTACTTTGGCCCACGGAAGGGTTCCATCACATAAATTGGTACGGAGATCGCCATTTTCGCCGAAGTAAGCGGCGAAGATAAGATATTCTTTTCCTACCGAGAAGGGATATCCGCAGGCCGCATCTTGAGCATAAGTCCTTATTTTGACTACCCTTGGAAGATTTCCCTTCCATTGTTCCATCACCTTGATTTTGAGAACCTCGTCATCACCCCTGCCCCTTTTCCCGCTCTCCACTTTACTTTTCTTCACAAGGCCCCTAAAAACAGCGTCAGAGCGCTGAAAGTGCTCCTCGTGACTTAGTTCAATGCAACTACAGGCCCATAAACCCTGTAATCCAGAGAAAAACAGGCTTGAAAAGGCGAGAACGGCAAGCAACTGTTTGAAATCAGTTCTCACAAAGAAGCGCTCCTTTCTCGAAATCCACCAAAAATATAAAAGCCTTGCCCCTGTAAGTCAATACGGCCTTTGTTTCCCACCCTACTGTTTTTTCCTATTGTCGATGAGTTTCTCCACCGAGCCACTTCAATCGCATTGACAACTCCGCTTTGAGGCTATAATATTGTCATAATTGGGCTTAGAGGCAGCGACGAAGTGGGCTAAATTGGCCCACTTTTTTGTTTCTAACTACTTATGAATCAAGAACTCCTGACGACACTCGAATATATCGAAAAAGAGAAATCGATTGACAAAGAGACGCTCCTGGAAGCCCTCAAACAGGCCCTTCTTTCGGCTTGTCGAAAGACCTATTCCGAAAGTGACACTTTTGAGGTCGAGATCCATCCCCAGACGGCCGACATTCGCGTCTTAAGGAATGGACAGGCGATCCTGGACGCTAATTTTGGCCGCATTGCGGCCCAGACGGCGAAGCAGGTCATTATCCAGAAGATTCGTGAAGCGGAGAGAAAATCGATTTACGACGACTTCATCCGGAAACAAGGCGATCTCGTTTCAGGGGCGGTCCACCGATTTGAGAAAAGGGCGAT
>CAZMFE010000132.1:0-3067 GCA_964565495.1 uncultured bacterium | reverse complement strand
CGGCGCCGGCCGCCAAAGAAACCTTTGGCTCGGGTGAGCCATTTCTTTCGACGTTTACGGGTGGCAGGAACGTTAGTGACTCGGGGCATGAGATCCCTTTTCTTTGCAGCCGGGGTTTAAACCCCGGCTCCTTGAATCTTACCGGTAAGGAAGGAGCCCTTCAATTTTCTTTTGGTCCCGCTTATCCACTTCCTGCCAACGGCGGAGCCTTCGCTTCTGGCCCGCCTCTTTGTCGCTCAGGAGGTGACGTCGCTTGGTTTGGGGCGCCAGGATCTTTCCCCTCGCGGTCACCTTAAAGCGCTTCTTAGCGGCTTTGTTGGTCTTTAATTTCATCGCTTTGAGTCCCGCTACTTTTAGACGTTCCCCCTTTTTTACCGGTCTTTGGGGCGATATAAATATGAATAGCTTTGCCTTCCAGGCCGTCGTTTCTTTCGACGCCTCCCCAGGACGCCAAATCCCCGATAAACCGCCCGATCACCTTCTCTCCAATGTCCATGTGAGTAATCTCTCGGCCCCGGAAGAAAAGGGTAAGCTTAACTTTGTTCCCTTTCTCCAGGAAACGACGCGCATGGGTGAGCTTCGTTTGATAATCATGCTCTTCAATTTTGCTGGTCAGCTTGATCTCTTTGACATCGATGGTCTTGTGTTTCCTGCGTGATTCTTTCTCCTTCCTGCTCAGGGCGTAGAGGTATTTTCCAAAATCGAGGATACGGCAGACCGGCGGCTTGGCGAGCGGTGCCACTTCGACCAGATCCAATCCCTCTTCCCGAGCCCGCCGAACTCCTTCCCTCGGATCGACAATCCCTAGCTGTTCTCCCTTCGGGCCAATGAGCCGGACCTGAGGCGACCGGATCCACTCGTTGATCCGAATTTTACTCGCGGCCGGATTCAACGGGACTCCGCGGTCTCGCGGTGAAGCATCTTCACAAACTCAGCCAAAGATTGTTCTCCGAGGTCCCTACGCCCCCGGCCCCTGACAGAAACTCGATCTCCTCGTAGCTCTTTCTCACCAATCACTAAGGTATAAGGTATTTTCTCGAGCTCTGCCTCTCGAATTTTATAACCAATCTTTTCGGGACGGACATCGGCTTCTACTCGAAGACTCTCTTGGATAAGTTTCGAGTGAATCTCTCTCGCCTTGGCCTCTTGCTTCTCGGAAATCGTGGCCACCCGTACCTGAACCGGTGCGAGCCACAAAGGAAAGGCACCGCCGTAATGTTCAATCAAGATTCCAAGAAACCGCTCCACCGAGCCAAAAACAGCCCGGTGAACCATCGCCGGCCTTTTCTCTTTACCGTCTCGCTCGACATAAGTCAACTCAAAACGTTCCGGCATTTGGAAGTCGAGCTGGATGGTACCGCACTGCCACTGGCGGCCGATGGAATCGGTGATTTCAAAATCAATCTTGGGGCCGTAAAAAGCGCCTCCCCCCGGCTGCATGTCGTAGTCGATTTTATTCTGTTCCAGCGCTCCCTTCAAGCTTTCTGTAGCCCGTTTCCACAGGGCCTCCGAGCCCATCGAATCTTGGGGCCGGGTTGATAAACTCATGGCGACCTCATGAAATCCAAAGGTCTTGTAAACACGGAGAGTCAGCCGGATGACTTTCGTGATCTCCTCCTCAATTTGTTCTTCCCGACAGAAGATGTGAGCGTCGTCAATGGTAAAGGCCTTCACTCGGAACAGTCCGTGGAGCACGCCGGAACGTTCGTAGCGATGAACCAAACCGAGCTCGGAAAGACGCAGGGGGAGGTCTCGATAAGACCGCAGGGCACTTCGGTAAATCAAGGTACTTCCGGGACAATTCATGGGCTTCACCGCCATCATCCCTTCTTGAGTCTTGGAAAAGAACATGTTTTCGTGATAATGCTCGTAATGGCCGCTTCTCTTCCAAAGCTCCTCTCGGAGGAGGGCCGGAGTTCGGATCTCCTGATACCCCTCTTGGTCATGCTCCTTTCTCCAGTAACCGATCAAAGTCTCATAGAGAAGGGCTCCTTTGGGGTGATAAAAAGGAATCCCCGGTGCCTCGGGATGAAAACTAAAAAGATCGAGTTCCTTCCCCAGTTTCCGATGGTCCCTTTTCTTTGACTCTTCCAGCTGTTTCAAATACTTTTCAAGTTCCTCTTCGGAAAAGAAAGCTGTGCCATAAATCCTCTGAAGCATCTTGTTCCGCTCATCCCCCCGCCAGTAGGCCCCCGCTACGGAGAGGAGCTTCAC
Organism: uncultured bacterium; assembly: GCA_964565495.1. Classification (GTDB taxonomy): domain Bacteria; phylum Omnitrophota; class Omnitrophia; order Omnitrophales; family JACQLI01; genus CAZMFE01. Next base: position 853 of record CAZMFE010000132.1, on the reverse strand, counting down.
CGCCGGAATCTCCCGGGTGTTTTTGACATGATTCCCCCGGCAAAGATCCACAAAGGGACCGTTCCGATAAAGGGACACTCGGGGTTCCGGAATTTCATCTAAGATCTGCAACTTGTAAATTTCTCCCCGCTTTTTAAAAAACTCGTACGCCTCTTTCTTGGAAATTTCTTCCCCCGTGAACTCCTGGCCATCGGTGATAATTTCTTTCATCTTCGCTTCAATGCGCGACAGATCTCCTTCGGTAAAGGGCTCCTCCCGATCGAGGTCGTAATAGAAACCATTCTGAATCGCCGGTCCAATGGCCAACTTGGTGCCGGGATAAAGGATTTGGACAGCTTGGGCGAGGACATGGGCTGCCGAGTGGCGGAGACGAACAAGCTCCTCGCTTTTTGATTTGACTCCACGAGAAGTCATTAATCTAGAATCTCATTCCGAGAAAAGACAAGGGGAGGAACTTTCGAGAGACATCACAAGACAGCTTGGATTTGGGAGGGGACAGGTTTTGTCTTTGTTTTTTTCCGAGCTTTAAGCCGTCTCAGGTGTGCAATCCTGCGTTTTCTTTTCTTTCGTCTGTCCCAGTCGCGACTCATAGGCAATGAGGAGCACCATTCTTAATCGATCCGTTCTCAAAGTCAAGTATCGGTTTTTAGCGATGGCAACGCTCCCTTGGGTCATTTTGACACGAGGCCATCATCTTTCTCACCTATCTTTTCCATAACCTACGGTGTGTTATTAAGTTGCATCTTTAGAATTTTGGTATGGGAATTGATTTTCTTCCCTAGAAAAAAACCTGGGCGCTACAGGAGTCGAACCTGTGACCTCTACCATGTCAAGGTAGCGCTCTAACCAGCTG
>CAZMFE010000131.1:0-3130 GCA_964565495.1 uncultured bacterium | reverse complement strand
TGGCCGTGGCCTTGAGAACGGGCCAGATCAAGACCGGCTCCGCCTCCCGGACCGACCGCACCGCCAAGTACAATCAGCTCCTCCGGATCGAGGAAGAGCTGGGAAAGAAAGCAGTTTACGCCGGCGCTCAACTCCTCAGAGTAGGAAGAAGTAGAGAGTAGAGAGGAGAGAGTAGAGAGAAGGAAAAAGAAAGGGTAAGAGAGACAGAAAGGAAAGAGAAGGGGAGACGAGAAAATGTTTGCGGAAGAATTAAAAAAGGTGAAAGATCATTCCCCGAACCCACCCTTCCTCTTTTTCCTTTTTTCTTTTTTTTCTCACTTGTTCTTTTTCTGTTTTTTCTACTCTCTTCTCTCTTCTCTCTTCTCTCTCCTCTCTCCTCGTTTTTACTCTTTATGAGGCGCCGTTTCATTTTTCTCTGGATCGGGATCGGTCTTTTGGTCCTCTTTGTCTTCTTTTATCTTCCCGGCCTCTCCCGCGTTCAGGAGCTTCGCCTCGAAGAAGAGCGGCTTTCGAAGGAATTGGCCGCCGCCGAGCGCGAGATCAAGACCCTTCAGGAGGAAAAAGAGCTCCTCCAAAAAGACAAGGCCTACCTTGAAAAGGTCATCCGTGAAGAGCTGGGTCTCGTCCGGCCCGGTGAGATGGTCTACAAACTGGTCCCCCAATCCGGGGACGGTCCTGTGGGGGACGGTTCCGCAGGGGACAGGCCTCCAGCCGCTCGTTGAATTTTCCCGCCTTTTCCATTAGAATGCATCCCGCTCTTTCATTACGACGCGGGGTGGAGCAGCCCGGTAGCTCGTTGGGCTCATAACCCAAAGGTCGTTGGTTCAAATCCAACCCCCGCTACCAAATAAAAAAGCCCGGCAGTTTATCTGCTGGGCTTTTTTATTTTTTAAGGGTTGGATTTGAAGAGAGAAGCCGAGCCACTCCCAATGGAGGTGCGACGTCTAGGAGCACCGACTTCCCTCGAGGCTTCGAATGGCCGACCGGAAGGCTTGAGGCTTTACGAAACATTGAGCGTAGCGAAATGTTGGCAGTAAAGCCGCTTTCAAGCCTGGAGGCGCCAACTCCAACCCCCGCTACCATTAAGGGGGGCCAAGCGAAAACTTGGCCCCCTGTTTTTTTGCGGTACAATACCCCCATGCCGACCCTTCCTGAGCGCCGCCGGACCGATCCTGCCTTCCCCGGCTACGCCCAGCTCCTCAAAAATGTCCGCCAAACCCTTCTGGAGGGGCAGGAGAAAATCGAACGGCAAAAAATACTTACCTATTGGCAGACGGGGAAACATCTTCACGAGCATATTTTTCCTCACGAAGGCCGCGCGGAACATTACGGCAGAGAGGTGATCGAAAGGCTCTCCCGAGACCTCGGTATCTCCGAGACGGTCCTCTACCAATGCCTTCAAGGTTACCGGGCCTTCAAGAATTTGTACGCGCGTACAAATTCTCAGGCGCTGCCCCCGACGTGGGCCCACTTAAGGGCGGCCATGCGGATCCCGGATGAGAGAAAGCGCATCGCTTTTCTTGAACAAGCGGCCGAAGAAGAATGGACTTCACGCGAGCTTGAAATTGAAGTACGCAATCACAACTGGGCCGAGCGCCTTTCCAAGGATGGCAGGCAGAGGCCGCCGCGCCTGCCCTATGTCTGCCTGGGGTCTTTTTACACCTACCGAATCATCCGCCCCGAGGCCGTTCATTCCCAGGCCAAGGTGCTATTGCTCGACCTCGGTTTTTCGCATGTCCTGGAAATGGATTTGTTCCCGTCCTGCCGTTTTGGCGCGGGCACTATTGTCACTTCCACAAAGGACTCCCGCGGCCGCTACAGCCTTGAAAAAGTTTCGGGAGATGAGGGAGACGATCTTTTGTACACCTACAAGGCCTTCGTTGAAAAGGTCTTGGACGGAGACACCCTCAAGGTCGAATTCGAACAGGGCTTCGGCAACCGCCAGCGCGAGACCCTCCGCTTGAACCATATCGATTGCCCCGAGATCACTACCCCGGAAGGCAAGGCTGCCAAAAGATTTGTCGAGTCCCAGCTGGAACCTTGCGAATTTATTACCGTCCAGTCCGTCCGCACCCGCAAGGAAAAATGGGGACGCTACCTCGGCGATGTCTTTTACAGGAGAAAAGGGAGCCCCACGCTGACCTACCTCAACCAGCTCCTTCTCGACAAGGGCCATGCCGTCCGGGTGAGACGGTGAGCTAAAGAGCCGGCGGGAGTCCACCGCTTCGGCCAACAGCGGGCAGTGGTAGAATACGAGTAAAAGGAGGTAAGAAAACAGTGATTCAAAATGCAGCAGATTTCTATGTCGATGCAGCGCCAGGGATTCGGAAAGTAACCGTCAGTTCCCCACCGCATCCTGTATACCCGATCGCCAAAGCTGAATCTCGACCTGTTTCTTTGGCTATGATGACTTGTGGGAATATAGTTCGGATGATTGAGATCGAGCGTTGATAGAGATCGCGCGATCTTATAGCATCCCGTCCGATTGTACGGGGTTTCAGGGTTAAACCAGAGGAGAAGCGCTAAATGATAGACATAGCTGGTTTGAGAATACTTGCAGAGGAGTACAGAGAGCTACTCGAAGCACTCCGTGCGGACGAGGCACATACCGCAAATCGACAAGAGATTGCATATGGGAGACTTAAGAAAGCGTATGGAAAGATCAGAGATGAATATTCTGAGTCAAAGGACGGGACCTGTGAGAGCGGCTGGGATACAAAACGGGATCTTATCATGAATGAGCTTGATCGAGTCAGGGCCGAGTACAAAAAAATAAAACCTTTTGCTACTGAAACCTTGTGGAAACCAACGGTGATCTCGAAGGCGGTCGGCTAGATTGAGGCGCTATTTTAAGGAGTATGGGGTATCCGCAGTCGCAAAAGAAAGAGAAATTGAATTTCGAAGCGAGGGGGTAAGTGTTCTTAGCCTCCCCTTGAGGAACGAAGTCGAGCAGGAAAAATCCTGAAGATGGAGGATTGAAATGTCCGTAAAGAAAATAGGCGAGGCCACTCCTCCGACGAGATTTTGGACGTGGCAATCGCAGCCCTGTTTATGGGGGTTGAGAGGAGGGTCTTTATACTAGGTTCTGTTGACATTTAAGATTTTGGCCGATAACTCCTCTAAACATAGG
>CAZMFE010000130.1:0-3174 GCA_964565495.1 uncultured bacterium | reverse complement strand
TTACGTGGCCGCGGTCAGTGTGGGCTGGGTCGGGGGACGGGCTTGTCTCGATCTCAATTACGGCGAAGACTCCCAGGCCGAGGTCGATATGAATGTCGTCATGACGGGTTCTGGAAAATTCGTGGAAGTCCAGGGCACGGCCGAACGCCATCCCTATTCAAAAAAGGAGATGGACCAGCTGATCCGCCTGGCCCAAAAGGGAATCCGGGAATTGATCCGCCTTCAGCATTCCGTCATCGCTTCGCCCCTTTGGGGCTCGCAATGACGACGCGACCCAAACTCCTTCTCGGAACGGGCAACCGGAAGAAGCTCGAAGAACTCCAAAATCTTCTTCAGGACGTTCCCTTTAAACTGGTTTCGATGCGGGAATTCCCCCCATTAAGCGAGGTGGTGGAAGATGGGAATACCTTTGAAGAAAACGCCGTCAAAAAAGCAATCGGGTTGGCCCGTCAATCGGGACTTTTGACCCTCGCCGAAGACTCAGGCCTGGTCGTTGACGCACTGGAGGGAGCGCCCGGCGTTTATTCAGCCCGCTTCGCAGGTCCTGGAAAAAGTGATCTTCAAAACTGTCAAAAGGTTCTTCGTCTGATGGAAAAACTTCCCGATACCTGCCGGGGCGCGGCTTTTAAATCGGCGGTTGCCGTTGCCAGTCCGGAACGGTTGATCGGTGTTGTAGAAGGCGAGGTGCGCGGCGCGATTGCCCGTGAAATGCGCGGTTCGGGCGGATTTGGCTATGACCCCCTCTTTATTTACGGGCCCTACGGCAAGACCTTTGGCGAGGTCACGAGCGAACTCAAACATCGGGTCTCGCACCGCGCCGAGGCCGTGGGGAAGGCCAAAAAGATTCTTCTCGAATATGTTAAAATGACGCCTTCTTTGGATGCTTAATTTTTATTTCGGGCGGTTAGCTCAGTTGGCTAGAGCACTACCTTGACATGGTAGGGGTCACACGTTCGAGTCGTGTACCGCCCAGGTCTCATCAAAGATATGCTTGACAATAGAGAGATATCGTTTAAAAATTACGCCCTTATCCTATGAGCCGAAATTGGGACAAACGAAAGAAAAGAAGCCGCAGAAAGGCCTATCTCCGGCGACTCAAGTTGCGCCAGACCCCAAAGAAGAAACCCGCTCCTCAGCCTCAGACTCAATCCGCTTGATGGATCGTTCTGAAGAATTGGTCCGTCTCCGCCATTCCACAGCGCATGTCCTTGCCCAAGCGGTTCAGAGCCTTTACCCCGGGACCCAATTGGCGATCGGCCCTGCCATTGAAAACGGTTTTTATTACGATCTCGACCGAGACGAACGGTTTACCGAGGAAGACCTTGCCCGGATCGAATCCAAGATGAAAGAAATCATCCAGGAAGGCCAGGAGTTTACCCGGGAGGAAATTTCCAAAAAAGAGGCCTACGATTTTTTTAAAAAAAGGGGAGAGCCTTATAAATGCCAAATTCTGGATGATATTCCGGATCCCAAGGTTTCTCTTTATCGGAACGGCCCCTTCGTCGACCTCTGCCGCGGAAACCATGTGAAGAACACGAAGGAAATCGGCGCGGTCAAACTTTTATCCGTGGCCGGGGCCTATTGGCGGGGAGACGAACGGAATAAGATGCTCCAGCGGATTTATGGAACCGCTTTTTTTACTGCGGCGGAACTTGAAAAGTATCTCAAACAGCTGGAGGAAGCCAAAAGACGGGATCACCGCAAACTCGGAAAAGAGCTGGGCCTTTTCAGTTTTCATCCGGAGGCCGCGGGGATTCCCTTTTATCATCCCAAGGGGGCTCTCCTTTACGAAACCCTGATTGATTATTGGCGCAGAGAGCATGCCCAGGAAGGTTATCAGGAGATTCGAACGCCCACGATTCTGAGAGAAGAGCTTTGGAAAAAAAGCGGCCATTACGAGCATTACCACAAAAACATGTTTTTCTCAAAGACAGAAGAAGGGATGATGGCCGTCAAGCCGATGAATTGTCCCGGGAGTACCTTGATTTACTCAAGCGAATTGCGTTCCTACCGTGATCTCCCCATCCGGTTGTCCGAGCTCGGGTTGGTCCACCGGTATGAACGCTCCGGTGTGCTTCACGGCCTCTTTCGAGTGAAGGCCTTCACCATCGACGATGCCCACATCTTCTGCCGGGAGGATCAAATCAAATCGGAAGTCACCCGCGTGATCGCTCTCATTCTTCGAGTCTACAAAACCTTCGGATTTGAAGAGGTGAAGATGAACCTTTCGACGCGCCCTCAGGATTCCATGGGTTCCGAGAAACTTTGGACCCAGGCCACAGAAAGCTTGAAGCAGGCGCTGGAAGAGAATAAAATCACCTACCAAGTCCAGCCGGGTGGGGGCGCCTTTTACGGACCGAAGATTGATTTCGAGGTCACCGACTCCATCGGCCGCCAGTGGCAGTGCGGAACGATCCAGCTCGACTTTCAAATGCCCGAGCGATTTGGATTAGGTTACGTCGCATCGGACGGCAAAGAGAAAAGGCCGGTGATGGTTCATCGGGCCGTCTTCGGTTCTGTGGAGCGGTTCCTTGGCATTTTGATTGAGCATTACGGGGGGGCCTTTCCCACATGGCTGGCTCCCGTTCAAGTCCGGCTCGCGACCATTTCCGAAAAGCAGGAGCCCCTCGCTAAGAAATTCCACGAGGACCTGATCCAGGAGAAGATTCGAGCCGAGCTGGATATCCGGCCGGAGAAGATCGGATATAAAATCCGGGAAGCGGAACTTCAGAAGATACCCTATGTTTTGGTGATCGGGGCGAAGGAGGTCCAAAATAACCAAGTTTCTGTCAGAGGCCGGGGAAAAAAAGATCAGGGGGAAAAAAGCCTGGCTGATTTTGTGAAGATGCTGCATCGCGAGATCGCGGAGTCCTGTTGAATCCCGCGGCCAATAAAATCCGCATCAACGAAGGCATTCGGGCTCCCCAGATCCGGCTCATCGGAGCCAAGGGAGAGCAGATCGGCATTGTGGATGCGAGGGAAGGAGTCCGCCGGGCCCGCGAGGAAGGTTTGGATTTGGTGGAGGTCGCACCGCTGGCCAAACCTCCTGTGTGCCGCATCCTGGATTTCGGAAAATTTCTTTATGCGCTCAGCAAAAAGGAAAAGGAATCCCGAAGAAAGCACAAGATCATCGAGGTCAAGGCGTCGTACGAGATCGTCAAGTTCGACATCGGC
>CAZMFE010000129.1:0-3210 GCA_964565495.1 uncultured bacterium | reverse complement strand
CAAAGATGGGGCCGCTGCGATTGCTTCGAAATTAGCCGCGACCCTCTATCATCTCCCACTCGTGGCCGAGGGGATTGAGGATTTGGCCCACAACATGACCCGATTCCTTGTGATCGGCCGCGAATTTACAGCCCCCACAGGGCGGGACAAGACTTCGGTCGTTGTTTCGATTAAGGACAAGGTGGGCGCTCTTTATGAGATGTTGACTCCCATCAAGCGACACAAGATTAATATGACGAAGATCGAATCCCGCCCCTCCAAGAAGAAGGCGTGGGATTATTATTTCTTTATCGATCTCGAGGGGCACGTACGCGATCGACGGGTAAAACGGATGCTTGACGAGCTGGAGGGTAAGGTCCGTTTTCTAAAGATTTTGGGCTCGTATCCACGGGCAGGGGAATCTGCTTAACCCAAAAGGGGCCTGGCCCCTTTTGTTTTTGCGCGTGAGTGAACAAGCTTAGAAGATGGTGACCATGCAGAAGCGAATCTATAAGGATTATGTTGAGTCCCTAAAGCCCTACGAACCGGGAAAGCCGATTCGGGAGGTGGAACGGGAACTCGGCCTGAGCCATGTCCTCAAAATGGCCTCCAACGAGAATCCGCTCGGGCCGTCGCGGCGTGCGCTCAGGGCAATGCGTCGGGCGCTTCGGGAGGCGCATTACTATCCGGACGGGAATTCGTATTACCTCAAGAAGCGGCTGGCGGAAGAACACGGCATTGGTGAGCATCAGCTTATCATTGGGAATGGTTCCAACGAGATTATCGAGTTTCTCGCCCGCGGTTTCCTCTCGGAAGGAGACGAGGTGATTTCTTCGGCGAGCACCTTTCTGGTTTATCCCTTGATCACCCAGGCGTGCGGGGCCGAATATGTGGAAGTGCCGATGAAGGATTTTCGTTATGACTTAAGAGGGATTCTCGAGCGGATGACGGGTCGGACCAAGCTTATCTTTATCGCCAATCCCAATAATCCCACAGGCACCTACGTCACTCGAGAAGAGGCGGAGGACTTTATCAATAAGGTTCCCAAGGAGGTCATCGTTTGCTTTGACGAGGCCTACATCGATTTCGTCGAAGCCAAGGATTTCCCTTATCTTCTCTTTCATGTCAAGACGGAAAGGCCCAACCTGATTGTCCTTCGTACCTTTTCAAAATCATTTGGGCTCGCCGGCGTTCGGGTCGGCTACGGCATGGGAACTCCCGAATTGATCGGTTATCTCCACAAGCTCCGGCAGCCTTTTAATGTCAATTCGATTGCTCAGGCCGGGGCCCTGGCGGCGTTAGACGATCGGCTTTTTCTCTGGCGGACAAAGAGTCTGGTGGCACGAGGGAGAAGGTACCTTTACCGGCGACTCAAGCGTCACGGGTTCCGTCATCTGGCGAGCCAGGCCAACTTTATTCTCGTGGACACCGAACGCGACGCCGACGAAGCCTTCCAGTACTTTCTCCGCCAAGGGGTCATTATCCGTTCCATGAAGGCTTATGGACTGGCCACGTGGATTCGCGTGAGCGTGGGGAGGCGCAGTGAGAATGCGCGCTTTATTCGGGTTTTAAAGAAAATGAGAACGGAATTCGGGTTGGGGGGCGGGCGATGATTATTGTCATGAGGCCGGGGGCGACCCCGGAAGAGATTCAGCATATCTGTGAAAAAGTCAAAGAGCTCGGTCTCACCCCTCACGTCTCTCGGGGGGTCGAGCGGACCATCATTGGGGTGATTGGGGAGGAGGAGAAGATCCGAGTTCAGCCGCTGGAGGCTTATCCCGGCGTTGAGAATGTGGTCCCGATCCTTCGGCCTTATAAACTCGCCAGCCGGGATTTCAAACCCGAGCCGACCGAGTTTGAGATGAAAAATGGCGTCACGGTCGGCGGCCAGAAAGTGGTTGTGATGGCGGGTCCCTGCTCGGTGGAAGGCCGTGAGATGCTTTTTGAAGTCGCGCGGGAAGTCCGAGCGAGCGGAGCCGCCTTCCTCCGGGGAGGCGCCTTTAAGCCGAGAACCTCGCCTTACTCCTTTCAGGGTCTGGGTGAAGAGGGACTGAAGTACCTTCGCGAAGCGGCGGATGAATTTGGTCTCTTGGTGGTGACCGAGACCATGGACACGCGCACGGTCGAGCTTGTCTCCCGATATGCGGACATGCTTCAAATTGGGGCCCGCAATATGCAAAACTTTGATCTCCTCAAGGAAGTGGGAATGTCGAAAAAACCGGTGCTCCTCAAGCGGGGTTTGAGCGCCACGATTCAAGAATTACTTCTTTCCGCGGAATATCTCCTTTCCAAAGGGAATTTCAAGGTGGTCCTTTGCGAGCGGGGGATCCGGACCTTTGAAACGGCAACGCGGAACACGATCGATATCAATGCGGTTCCTGTGATTAAGCGCGAAACTCACCTGCCGGTCATCGTGGATCCTTCGCATGGAACAGGGAAATGGGAGTATGTGATTCCCGTGGCGCGGGCAGCCATTGCCGCCGGGGCGGATGGAATTATGGTGGAGCTTCACCCGAATCCAGAGAGTGCCATGTCCGATGGCCCCCAGTCCCTCCTCCCCAAAAAATTCCGCGAGCTCATGCAGCAAATCCGCCCGATTGCCCAAGCTGTCGGTCGAGAATTGTGAAGCGCATTGTTATTGTCGGTTTGGGGTTCATCGGTGGTTCCCTTGCCGGCGCTTGCCAGAAGGCTTTTCCTCGAGCCGAGATTGTTGGCGTGAGCCGCACCGCTGCCTCCCTCCAGAAGGCGAGACGCCAGGGATGGATTGACAAGGGATACCCAAATTTGGCTCAGGCCTTTGAGGCAAAAGGGGCCAGGCCCCTTTTGGTGATTCTCTGCACCCCGGTTGACACCTTAAGAGATCTGCTCCTTCAATTGGACCAAGTGGCTTGGCCCGGCACGGTGGTCACCGATACAGGGAGCGTGAAGGGCTTCCTTGTTCGCTGGGCCGAAAGTCGTACGTGGCGGCGCATCCATTTTGTCGGCGCCCACCCCATGGCAGGATCCCATGAGCGAGGCATTGATCACGCCGCACCCCATCTTTTCGATCACGCGCTTACCTTTATAACGCCGGGCCGTCGGGGGCCGCAATCAACTCTGCGGTTGACAACGAATTTTTGGAAAAAGCTTTCTGGGCGAGTCGTCCTCGTTTCTCCTGAGGAACACGACCGCTTCGCTGCCCAGGTGAGCCACCTCCCTCATCTTTTGGCCGCCCTTTTGGTTGTCAGCACC
>CAZMFE010000128.1:0-3246 GCA_964565495.1 uncultured bacterium | reverse complement strand
GCGTAAGATCGTCGGCAGCGTCAGATGTGTATAAGAGACAGATCCTTGATCTTTCTCAAGACAAATTTATTCAATCCCGTGTGGATCTTGGAAGGGACTCGGCTCAAAGTCTGACCACTCCAAGATTGAACTTGGTAAGAACGGTGAATCCAATCCAGGGGAAAGAGAAGCAGGAAATAAGAGACGAGACTAAAAAAAAGAAAATAACGCACGCTGCCCACCAATCCCCCCCCCGTCCATTGGAGCGGAATCGCTACTTCCAAACGCGCGAGCCTCCCCGCAATCTCAAAAAGGAGCCGGAGCACAAACCAGCTCCCAACCGCCGCCGCCGCAAACGTGAAGATGCGAACGTGTGCCTCCGGCCAAGGCGTCTCCCGCGCTAACCATGCGGCCGAGGGTCCATGATACTCCATCGTGACATAAAGAGAAATGACCATTTCTATGAGCCGGGGGAATTCCCGGCTGAGGCCATTTTTCAGCCCCAGCAAAATCCCGATAAAAACAAAAATCGCGAGTGCCCAATCCACCCACCCCAACTGGGGGAGGAAGTATTTCCAGAACCAACTCTCCGTAACCATCTCAAAGAAATGACTCAAATCGTTTTTTCTCCACCTGCCCCGCCAGACCGTCTTCCATCACTCCCACCAGTTTAACCCGGACATTTCTTCCAACCTGCTCACCCGAAGTCTGAAAATAGACTTTGAGATAATGGGCCGTGTGTCCTTGAAAAAAACCTCTCCGGGAAGAGGCCCTTTCGACCAGGACGGGAAAACTTCTCCCCAAGAATTTCTCCTTTTCACGCCGGGAGATATCGTTAGAAAACGCAATCAGGCGTTTCATCCGCTCGCCAAGACAGGACGCCGGCACCTCCTCCCAGACCGCCGCACGGGTTCCTGGCCTCCGGCTGTAAGGAAACGCGTGGACTCGGATCGGGCGTGTCTTTTGGATCAAGGAAAGGGTGTTTTGAAAATGTCTTTCCTCCTCGCCGGGAAAGCCTGCCATCACATCCATTGAAAGACAAAAGTCAGGAATTTGTTGGCGAAGGCTCGCAAGGAGAGTCTCATAAAAATCTCGCGTATAACGCCGATTCATCCGCCTCAAAATCTCGTTATCCCCCGATTGCAGTGGAATGTGGAGTTGAGGACAAATGTGCGGTAGCTCTTTCATGGCCTCGATGAGTTCGGGCTTCACGTCTGTAGGTTCAATGGAACTGAGCCGAATCCGTTCAATGCTGGGAATCTGACTGAGTGCCTCCAAAACGGAAACCAGTAGGGGCCTTCCCCTCACCCCAACCCTCTCCCCTGGAGGGGGAGAGGGAAGGGTGAGGGGTATAAAGTCGGAGCCGTAAGCTCCAAGCTGAATTCCCGTCAAGACAATTTCGCGAAATCCAGAATCCGCGAGCCGCTTGACTTCTTCGATAATGTCCGCGAGGGGCCGGCTTCGGGAACGACCCCGAACGAGGACGACTTTGCAAAAGGAACAGGCGTGGTTGCACCCGTCCTGAACCTTCACAAACGCCCGGGCGTGACCCTGGAAAGAAGAAATTTCAAGGGGAGCATATTCGGTCTTCGGCCGAGACGGAAGCAGGGCCCCGGCTTGTACCCCCGGCGTTCCGCAACCGTGAAAAAGCCGATCGGCTAAGTCTTGCTTTTCTTGATTTGTCAGGATGAGATCCACTTCGGGAAGGCTCTCGATTTCTTTCCGATTCCTCTCAACCCAACAACCCGTTACGACAAGTCTGGCGTCAGGATTCTCCCGCCGGAGACGGCGGATCCAATAGCGGTTCTCGCGGTCGGCAGCTTCTGTGACGGTACAGGTATTAATCACGACCACCTCCTGCGGGCCTTCGACTCCTTCGCTGAAGCCCTTCTGGAGAAGCAACTCCCGCATGGCCTGCGTCTCGTACTGGTTCACCTTACAACCGAGAGTGAGAAACCGAACCTTTTTCACAAAGGGTCATCCCCCAGGTTTAAACCGGGGGGACCCTCCCTTGAATTAAAAAACGAATCGCGCTGATCACTCCCAGGAAAGCGGTCTCGAGCCGTAAAGTCGAATCCCCCAGAAAAACCTTCTGAATCCCCCGAGCCCGAGCCAAGCGCACCTCTCCTTCCGTAAACCCTCCCTCAGGGCCGAAGAAAAGAAAAACCGTAGGAGCGGGTTTCAAACCCGCCCCTATCGGGGTGAGAGGAGGTGTGATCTCCTCCATCATTTTGGAAAAAGACAGACCCCGAGGATCCGGATGAAAAAGAAAGGACTGACCTGAAGGAACGAGCCTTTCTTTCACCACTTCTTCAAATCGATGAGGCCCCTCCAGGGTCGTGAGCACCGGACTCCCCGATTGTTTGGCGGCCGCCACAACAATCCTTTCCCATCTTTTCTTCGCCCTCGCGCGCGCCTCGCCTCTCATCCTCACCATCGTCCGTTCCGTCTCGAGGGCCCAGAGCTCCTGGACCCCCAACTCTTCGGCTTTTTCCACGATCCAATCCATTTTCCTTTTTTGAGGGAGCGCCTGTCCCATTCTAAGATAAATGAGGCCTTCTTTAAGGGGAAAGACTTGGGTCAGTTTGAGCCGAGCGCTGCCGGCTTTAGAAATCGCTTGAATCAGGGCCTCGGCACCGAGGCCGGAACGATTGAAGACTTGGCACCGATCTCCCTCTTTTAACCGAAGCACTTGATGGAGGTGAAAAGTTTCGCGGGGTGAAAGTTGAAGAAGGGCGTCTTCCTTCGAGAAAACCTGATCAACAAAGAAACGCCGGAGGCCGCGGGACAAGCTATTGGGGCTCTTTCTTCGACCCTTCCTTCGGGGAAGCTTGTTTCTCTTCTTTCTTTTCCTTCTTCTCTTCTTTTTTTTCTGCGGGAGGAGCCGCAGGTGGGGGAGGTGCTTCTTCTTTCTTTTCACCCTTTCCCGTGCGAACGACGTTGGCGGCCTGGGGGCCTTTTTCTCCCTGAACGACGTCGAAAGCTACGCCCTCCCCTTCCTCCAGCGTCTTGTAACCTTCGCCTTGGATCGCGGAGTAATGGACAAAGACATCTTGTCCGCCCCCTTCTTTTTCAATGAATCCGTAACCCTTGACATTAGAAAACCACTTCACTTTCCCTTTTTCCGCCATGCCGATCCTCCCCTTCTGAGTCTCTTCCCTGAATCTCGACTCACTTGACCTTATGTTTCAAAATGAGCCCTGGCTTAAAAACCACTACTTTCTTCTCTGGGACCTGAACTTCTTCGCCGGTTCGAGGATTCCGCCC
>CAZMFE010000127.1:0-3285 GCA_964565495.1 uncultured bacterium | reverse complement strand
GACCGAAACGACGAGATAAGAAACGCCGGGATAAGCCGGTTTGCCCTCGGAGAGAGCAATGCGTTGGTCCTCTTCAGAAAAATAAGCTCCGGCATCGAGAGGGGAGTGATAGATCACTCGAATTTCGCAATTCATTTCGCGAGATTCCTTCTGAATGCGAAGAAGTCCGGAGGAGTCAATAAAGTAAGCCGTCTGGGCTGTTCGGGGAAAGTTTACGGGATCCCTACGGTTAAGTTCGTCTTGAATATTCTTGCAACGGCGAATCTCTGAAACCTTATCCTTTTCATTCTTGGGTCCCATTAAGATACCGCAGGTCTCGGTGGGGTAATCTTCTTCCGCATAATTACGGATCTGTCGAAGAATATCTGGGGGAATGAAAACAGGCATGCCTTATTCCCAAAGTGCGGTACTCAGATATTTGTCTCCCCCGTCCGGGAAAACAGCCACGATCACCCCTTCCCGGACCTCCTTGAGGAGCTCGAAAACGCCCAGGAGGGCGGCTCCTGAGGAAGGACCGACCAGCAATCCCTCCTCTCGGGTGAGACGGCGGGCGAGCTCGTAGGCGGGCTCCGTCTCCACCGTGATCTTACGGTCGTGACGCCGCGGCTCATAGAGAGGGACGGGGATCGCGGATTCCATGTGTTTGAGCCCCTCGAGACCGTGAAACGGTTCGGGCTGGACCGCTAAGGTGAAGATTCTTGGATTCTTCTCTTTCAAGAACCGGCTCGTCCCCATCATGGTACCGCTCGTCCCGAGTCCGGCCACGAAGTGAGTGACTCGCCCCTTCGTCTCGTCCCAGATTTCAGGGCCGGTCGTCTCGTAATGCGCCTTCCAGTTCGACGGGTTAGCGTATTGATCGGGAAAAAAGTATTTGTCAGGCTTCTTTTGAAGGAGCTCGCGGGCAAGTTCCCGAGCACCGTCTGAGCCGAGAAGGGGGTCTGAATAAATAATCTTTGCTCCGAAACCCAGGATGATTTTTTTCCGCTCCCCACTGACATTTCGCGGCATCACAAGCTCGACCTCAAACCCTTTCACCGCCCCGATCCAGGCATAAGCGATTCCCGTATTGCCCGAGGTTGAATCCAAAAGAACCTTGCCCCGTTTCAAATCCCCTTTCGCCTCGCCGTCCCGTATCATCTGCCAGGCCGGGCGATCCTTCACCGAACCGCCGGGGTTAAACCACTCGGCCTTGGCGTAGACCTCGACTGAGGAAGGGGTCCCGCGAGGGAGAATTTTCGTGAGTCGCAAAAGGGGCGTCTTGCCAATCCGATCGACAATAGACATGGTGAAGGGCTAATCTTGATGAAGGATATTGGCGATGCGGGCGCGGGTCCCTTCAGATTCGATCTGGACCCGGACAAAAGGACTCTGGCCTTTTTGTCCTCGGCGGCCGGTCCGGATCAGGAGATCGACGGAAGGGTAACGGGAGAGCCAATCCGCGTTAACTTTAAAGGCCTTTTCCGGGATCTCATGTTGAGCCAAACGAACTCCTCTCTTTCCTTTTCTCCCGATCACCTCAAAGTGATAGACGCTGGTTTGCTCCGGCTCGAATCCGTAGCGGACCGCCAAGTCTTCAAACCGAAGTTCGTAAGAGCCGCCTCCCGTTTCAAACAGCTGAAAGTGATCGAGCGGATTTGCCTCGTGGAACCAAAAACGCCCGAGGAGGTCGCGCCTTTCGATTAAAGTCTTGGCCAGAGTCTCTTCGGCTCCCCTGTCTGAGAATTCTCCTGTCGAGACAATTGCTCGAATCTCTTCGTCGGTGAAACGCATGATGAGTTTTGCGGCCCAGAACCCATCGGCGCGGGTCAAATCCTTAAAAGGAAAATAAGGGAGGATGGTTTTGTAGCGGCCGGGATTGAAGTAGCGATTGTCAAAATATCCAAGATGGGGCTCGGCAATTTCTCGGCCCGCCTCATCCCAACGTTTCTGCCACGGCTTTTTCCAAAGTCCCAGACCGAGAATCGCCTTGAGGATCTCTCCGTAATCCACCAAGTACTCATGCCCCACCGAAGGAGGCTTGGGACCGCCGGCCCGTGAGCCCAGACTGGCGTTGAAATCGATGAGATAATGCCGGATCTGACTCTGACCGTCCTTTGTCTGGACCACATCCAGGGTATTGCTTTCCCGGAGATCGTAATTATTGAGCCAAGCGCCGAAGACCTGGAGGGCTCGAATTTCCCGCCGGTCCTTGTGGTCGATCGGATCGTCCGGGTCGTTTCTCCGTCTTCCCTGAAGACTCATCGGTCCCAGGATTTTTCCTTCAAGGATCCGGCTCGCCGAAGCCCGGTAAGAACCGTCTTGAGCCTCTGGAACAAAAATAAGAAATTCCTCAAGCCGTTGGGGAGTCAACTTTCTCCTGAAACCTGACTTATCATAGACGCGGGCTCCGGGCTCGATCTCGAGCTGATCCTTTTTAAAGGTGACAAGGGTATACTGCGGCACGTTGTAGCCCAAGGCGTGCATGAATCGGCTCGTGATGATTTCGGCCGCGGTAGAAAGTTCGAGATAATCCAAGGGATCAAATTTCAGAAGATACTTCGCCCCCTTCGAGTCTCGGATAAAGAAACCGGGGCTGACCCCCTCCAGCTTTCCTCGGGTGATCGACCATTTCTCGCCTGAGTCCGGGCCCGACGTCACCGAGGCCCCTTTCTTAAGAGCCTCAAGCGACATCCGGTCCCGGCCGTGGCGATTCTCAAAGAAGGTGGAATCCGGAACCTCGTCAAAGGCGTTGACGTTCGCCGAACGCCTCTTCCTGCCGAAAAGGCGGGCGGAGAGCCTCTCGAGATGAAGGTACTGGGTTCCCTCATAATAAATGTCTTGATCGAAGAAGTCCCGGTAGAGCCCGGATTTGCGTTCGGAGTAACGCCCCGCGGCCGTTTCAGCCCCTGCGATGGAGGCGAAAAAAACGACCGTAAAGAAAAGGGCCGCCCCTTTAAAAAGGGGCTCTCGTTTTCGCATAAAATTCCATCCCTTCGTTACTTCGCGCGATCTCCACGGCAAGAAGAACTTTTCCTTCAAAACCCACCCGAAGCCCGAAGCCGTAAGAGGACTTAAAATCTTCAAGCTGAAGATTCGTCCACTCGCCAAAGACCTGTCCCACGTCCCAAAAGAGAACGGAGTCGAGTCTGCGGTCCCGATATTCCCAAACGGTCCAGCGGTATTCGAGATTGAAAACAAGAAGGCTCTCATCATAAAATCGATCCCGCCGGAATCCCCGGTGGGCATCTCCGTACCGCGGGGAAGTCCCATAGCCTCCCAACCGTGCCGATGCAAAAAAAGGAACCT
>CAZMFE010000126.1:0-3303 GCA_964565495.1 uncultured bacterium | reverse complement strand
CCGGGGACGGCTGATATCAATGGGAAACCCTTTTTCAAGGTACTCCTTGCATACCTTTTCAGATTCGGCCTTGGAACGGGAGTAAATATCGAGAGGCCGGCAAGGGGCCTCTTCCGTGACGGGGCTTCGATTTCCGTAAAGGACAGAACTTGAGGAAAGGTGAATGACCTTCTGGACACCATTTTTTTTGGCCGCTTCCAAAACCGTGCGCGTCCCTTGGACATTGACCGAGTAAAAGTCCTTTCCGGCTTTCGTGACGGGGACTTTGGCTGCGGCATGGATCACTTTGTCGATCCCCCGTGAGGTTGGGTCGACAACGAGAGGATCTCGGATGTCTCCTTGGATGAATTCTACGTCGGGAAGGATTTCAGGAGGGGGCTCCAGGTCAAGGGTGCGAACTTCCTCGCCTTTTCCAAGCAGGTATCTGACAATCTCAAAACCGCAGAAGCCCGAACCGCCGGTGACTAGGTATTTCGCCACTTAAATCGCTACACGATTTTGCCGGCACCACTCAATGGATCTTTGCATTCCCTCCCTCAGGCTCACTCGGGGATGGTAGCCTAATTCTCGCTCGGCCTTTTTGATGGAACAAGCAATGTTTTTGTTCATCTCGCCGGCCACATGGATCTCTTTTTGATAACACCCCAGACGTTGCAGGCATTGATCGAGCACAAAACAACCCTCAGAGATCCAATCCGGCACACGCCGTGGTTTGAAGTGACGAACCCCAAAAAGTTGGGCGATCGTCTCGTAAATCTCATTGATGGGATAAGGCCTGGCATCTGCGATCCAATAAGTTTGTCCTGCCGCCCGCTCCTTTTCAGCCGCCAGCAGCATCGCTTGACACACATTGTCCAGATAGCTCATGCTTCTTAGATTGTCTCCCTTCCCAAAGATAATCGGGTTTCCTTTTCGAATCATTTGGAAAAACTTTGTTTGTCTATCCGGCTGGCCCGGCCCATAGTACCAACAGGGGCGCAGGATGACCGTCTCGAGCTTCCCCCTTCGGTGGTAATCGTTGACGGCACACTCGGCACGGTATTTACTGATTCCATAATTCAGGTAGGGTCGCGGCGCTTCGTCCTCGGTCAGGAGGTGACCCCGGCTCACTTGGGTTCCTCCAACCGAATTGCTGCTGAGATAAATGAATTTCTTCACACCGTAATCCGAGGAAACGCTCAACAGGTTTTCGGTTCCGAGCGTATTGATTTGATAAAATTCGCTGACTCGCTGGGGGTGGATGATTCCGACCGCATGAAATACCACATCCACACCCCCGACGGCCGCTCTGAGGGAATCTTTCTTCGTGACGTCTCCGAAAACATATTCGACATTCGAGCCATCCTTCGAGAAAGAAGCGGCCAAAGGTTGAAAGAGGAGGCAGCGAATCTTCCAATCCCTGACCGGGCCCTCCCCCTCGAATCCTTTTGTGAGAACTTCTAAAAAACGGTTTCCCAGCCAGCCCGGCAACCCCGTTAACAAGACCTGCATCGCATCCTTTTTTAAACCTTGAGATAAAGGACCAAGCCGCACACCAGGATCCAGAGCACGAGATTGACTTGAGTGACACGGTCGGAAAACAAAACCGCAGTAGGATCCCCGTTTCTTGAGCCCTGTTGAACCAAATAGAGATAGCGAAAAATTCCGAAATAAACAAAAGGGGCGCTGAAGAGAAGATTTCTAGAGCCGACCAAGCCCACGGTGCGTTCGTCCATGGCATAAAGCAGATAAATCACCGCAATGGAAGTTGTGAGAATCAAAATGATTTGATCGATCAAGGCCAGGCTGTAATGACCCAAGACTTCCCTCACCGCGGCCCCCTCTCCGGAACACTCGATTTCGTAACGCCTCTTTTGGAAGCCGAGGAACAAGGCCAAAAGCACCGCTTCCAAAATCATCCAGTAGGAGAGCTCGACATCCGCCACAACATTTCCGGCCAAAATCCGAAGAAAATAAAAGAAAGCGAGACAAAAAACATCGATAATCACCACCTGTTTCAAAAAGACTGTGTAAACCAGATTGCTGAGAAAGTAGGTCAGAAGAATCAGGGAGAGATAGACGTTAAGTTTAAAGGCGAGAACGAGAGAGATCGTACCGAGCACAAGACTCGCCAGGGCGGCTCGTTTCACATCGAGGGTTCCCGTAGCAATCGGTCTGAGAGATTTTAATCCATGCGATCGGTCATAATCACGATCATAAATATCATTTAAAAGGTAGACCGAGCTTGCCATCGCCGAGAAAAGGAAGACTGCAAGGAGGCAGTTTACATTTTCCGGAAAGTGAAATAGCTTGTGGCCGAAAAGAAGGGGCACCAGCACAAACAAATTTTTTATCCAATGTTTGGGTCGAAGGGCGATGAGCAAAGACGTTATAAAATTAACGCGGCGTACAGGCGATGACATACCTTAAGGGTAAAAGAGGTGAAGGAATCGGTGTCACCTTTTTGATCCGGAACTTTGGACTAAGTTGCTGAAGCAAATCTTTTAGATCGAAGATGTGGAGGTGCCACTCATCATCCATCTGCTCGGGAATCTGATATCGACGGCCGGAAAGGAACCGATTGATTTTTAACCGAAAGATCCAGTACTTGAGCCGGTTAATCAGGTTTTCGTTCGGGACACTTAGGGCGATCCGCGCTTGAGGTTTTGCGACCCGACAGATTTCTTCCAAAACGAGGTCCGGATTTTCCACATGCTCGAGAACTTCCGTACAGAGAATTCCGTCAAAGGCGTTGGAGGAGAAGGGGAGCCTTTGTCCATCGGCCTGGAGGACAACGATTCGGTTCTTCAATCTTTCCCGCGACCTCGCGGCCATTCGAAAGGATAAATCCACACCGAAGCGCTTAGCGTCTCTGAGGCGCTCCATGACGTTGCCGGCCCCGCAACCGATTTCAAGAATCGAACTGTCAGAAGGGCTTTGAACCGCCTCGAGGACGGCCCCGACCCGCATTTTTTCAATGAGGCGGATGGGAAGGGGGGAATGAAGATGATAGGCCTCCGGGTCGTATTTCTCGACCATGACCTCGTTCCAGGTTACGACGTCCGAGAAGGTCTTTTTTGTCTCCATAGCTCGAAGACGAAAAGGGTCCAAAGCAGTTTTCGGTTGTCCCGGCGATTTTGGAGATGGTCGCGAAGGAGCTGGCCGACCCACCGGGGATTAAAGAGTCCCTCTCGGGAGAGGGTCTCTTCGGAAAGGACCTCCCTGAAAACTTCTTTTAGGTCGGATTTGATCCATTTGGCGATCGGGATACCAAATCCTTTCTTTTTCCGATGGATAATTCTGGAGGGAAGAATCCGTTTCGCC
>CAZMFE010000125.1:0-3338 GCA_964565495.1 uncultured bacterium | reverse complement strand
ATGTCGGTCATCGGAGGTTTCCAGGCCGGTTTTGATCCCGCCTTTATTATGACGGGCGGCGGACCGAACGGTTCCACCACCACCATTATCTACTACCTTTTTAATAACGCCTTCCAGTGGCACCAGATGGGGTATGCCGCTGCAATCGCTTGGGTCCTTTTTTTAATCATTTTCCTCTTTACCGTGTTGAAGTGGAAAGTGTTTGGGAAAGCTGTTTATTATTACTAGGAGAAGCCTTTCTATGGCAAGAGAAACGACGGTTGCGGAGTTGAAGAGGATCTCTCAGTTCAAACTCGGGGTAAAAAAACTTCTCGTTTACGCCTTCTTAGCCCTGGGAGCGGTCGCCATGATCGCCCCTTTCCTTTGGATGGTCACCACCTCCCTGAAGGAACCCGGGTCGATCTTTTCCTACCAGAGACCCTGGTGGCAGGATTGGATCCCCACCCAGTTTGTCTGGCAAAATTATGTGTGGGCCTGGAAAGCAGTTCCCTTTGCCCGGTTTTATCTCAACTCTCTTTTCGTGAGTTCCTGTGTCACCGCGGGGCAAGTCCTGACGAGTGCGATGGCCGCTTATGCCTTCGCCCGGTTGGAATTTCCCGGCCGGGATAAAATCTTTTTCGGTTATCTTGCGACGATGATGGTGCCGGGAGCGGTGACCATGATTCCCGTTTTTATCCTGCTCCGTTCCCTGGGATGGATTGACACCTATAAAGCGGTGATTCTTCCCGGGATCTTTACGGCCTATGGGACCTTCCTTCTCCGGCAGTTCTTCCTGACGCTGCCTCGGGAGCTGGAAGACGCGGCCAAAATTGACGGCTGTTCCTACTTTGGAATCTTTTGGCGGATCATCCTTCCCCTTTCAAAACCGGCCTTGGCCACCCTCACCACGTTTACCTTTATGGGTTCCTGGCTCAATTTCATGTGGCCCCTCATTGTCTTGAACACCCATGAGAAATTCACCCTCCCCGTCGGACTCTCCTATTTTCAGAGCCTCCATACGACCCACTGGACCCTCCTCATGGCCGGTTCTCTCATGATGATTCTTCCCATCTTAATTGTCTTCATCCTCAATCAGCGCTATTTCGTCGAAGGGATCAAGTTGACAGGGATTAAAGGATGAGCCGGGACCTTCAGGGAGTGCTTCTTGCCGCAGGTCGGGGGACGCGGATGCGTTCCGATCTCCCCAAGGTGCTCCACGAGGTCTTTGGCCGGCCCCTCTTGGATTATCCCCTCGAGATTTTGGGGCAAGTTGGGATTCCTCGTCCTCTCGTCATCGTGGGTTGGGAGAAAGAGAAAGTGAGATCTCATTTGGAGGGGAGGGCCGAGACCCTTGTCCAGTCTCCCCAGTTGGGAACCGGTCATGCGGTTCAGGTGGCGAAGAGAAAAATCGGGCGCTTCACAAGAAACCTCCTGATCTGGCCCGCCGATATGATCCTGGTCAAGAAAAAGACTGTCGAACGCCTGATCGCCTGTCACCGGGAGTCTCGGCCGCGAGTGACCATCCTCTCCAGTTTCCTGGTCGATCCGACAGGCTACGGCCGGATTGTGCGCCGGGGGGGACGGGTGGTGGGAATTCGCGAGGAGCTCGATGCCTCGCCCGAGGAGAAAAGGATTCATGAAGTGAATACGGGAATCTATCTTTTTGAACCCCGGGCCCTCTTTGAATCGCTCGAAAAAATTAGGCCCGCCAATCGAAAAAAAGAGTATTATCTTACGGACACAATCCGGCTGATTGAAGAAGGAGGGGGGCGGGTGGAAGCGCTTCCTTACGCCTCGCCCGCGGAAGCCCAAGGAATTAACTCCCAAGCAGATTTAGCCCAGACGTTCAAGGCCTTGAGTCAAGAAACCATTAGAAAACTCCAAAGGCAGGGGGTGACGATTGTTTCCCCCGAACAAACCTTTATTGCCCCGGGGGTCCAGATCGGAAGGGATACTGTCATCTACCCTTGGACCTACATTGAGAGAAAGGTGCGCATCGGGCGGGCGTGTCAAATCGGTCCTTTCGCAAAGATCCGCTCGGGTTCGGCCTTGGGAGACGGGGTCGTGATTGGGAGCTTTGTCGAGGTGGTCCGATCCCGGATCGGAAAGAAGGTCCTGGCCAAACACCTGACTTATCTGGGAGATGCAGTGGTGGGGGAAGGGGCCAATATCGGAGCGGGGACCATCACCGCCAATTATGATGGGAAGAGGAAAAATAAGACCCGGATTGGAAGGAAGGCCTTCATTGGCGTCGACACGCTTTTTATCGCGCCGGTTCGTGTCGGAAATCATGCCCAGACCGGAGCCGGGGCGGTGTTGACGCGGGGGACTCGGGTGGGGAAAGGGGAGATCTTTGCGGGGGTCCCGGCGCGGCCTTTAAAAAAGAAGCAGCAAAAATGAGGAACAATAACTTGGTGGTTTTGAGTGGGAATTCGAATCGCGAACTTTTCCGGGAAATCTGCGCGGTTTTGAAAGTCCCCGAAGGGAAGGCCCAAGTCACTCGATTTCCGGAAGGGGAGATCCGGGTTCAAATCCAGCAGAACATTCGGGGGCGGGACGTTTTCATCGTTCAATCGACCTCCACACCGCCCAACGAACACCTCATGGAGCTCTTGATCCTCGTGGATGCCGCCCGGCGGGCCTCCGCCAGCCGGATCACTGCGGTCCTCCCCTTTTTTGGATATGCCCGTCAAGACCGGAAAGACCGGCCGCGGGTTCCCATTACGGCGAAGCTGGTGGCGAATCTCATCACCGTGGCCGGAGCCGACCGCGTCCTCACGATGGATCTTCACGCAGGACAGATTCAGGGTTTTTTTGACATTCCGGTCGATCACCTTTATTCCATCAACGTGCTCGGGGAATATTTGAAGAAAAAGGCGCTCAAGAATCTTGTCGTGGTCTCAACCGATATCGGGGGGATCCGCATGGCGCGGGCCTACTCGAAGTTATTAAACTCATCCCTTGCCATTCTTGACAAGCGGCGTGAGGATGCGACCCAGACCCACGTGATGAATATCATCGGCTCGGTCGAGGATAAGAACATCGTCATCGTGGATGATTTGATTTCAACCGCCGGTTCTCTCGTGGAGGCGGTGAAGGCCTCGAAAGAGGCGGGCACGCTTGACATTTATGCTGCGGTTGTGCATCCGGTGCTCGTGGGCCCAGCGATTGAGCGGATCGAGGATTCGCCATTGAGGGAATTGATTGTCACCAATTCCATTCCCCTCACCCATGACAAGCGAACTGCCAAAATCAAACAGCTTTCCGTGGCCCCGCTCCTTGCGGAGGCCATCCGGCGGATTCATCGCAATGAATCTGTCAGCGCCCTTTTTTCCCAAGTGGGAGTTGAAGCTTAAAGG
>CAZMFE010000124.1:0-3347 GCA_964565495.1 uncultured bacterium | reverse complement strand
ATTTCTCGCGATGAAATCGAACACAAACCGGTCGGCGAGGTTCACCCCCTCCGGACTCAAAATTGGCTTCCAGAAGGGAAAGTTTGTGTCGGCATCACGGCGGGAGCTTCCACGCCAAATCGCGTCATCGAGGAAGTCATCCAACGGATTATTAAGGTAGGGGCGTGATTGATGATGACCAAATCCGTTACCATCTACACCACGCGTGCCTGTCCCCACTGTCTTCGCGCCAAGGATCTTTTGAAGCGGAAGGGGATTTCCTTTCGCGAAGTTGACGTGACCGAAGATCGAGGAAAAAGGGAGGAGGCCGAGAAGCGTTACGGCTGGATGACCGTTCCCATCATCGTGATGGGAGATAAGTGCGTGGTCGGGGCGGATGAACTTTACCGAATGGAACGAAGCGGGGAATTAGAGAAATATCTCTAACCTATTACCAGTTCATAGGATAAATCAGTCTAGATTTGTCTTGACTAGAAGAGATAATCTTCCTATAATTATTTCAATTTAACCAAGGGAGGCGGAGTCTTCGGGCTTAGAAGGCTCCGCTATTTTTTCCGCCGAAGGCGGATCCGCCTTCGGCGGAGACTCTTAGAGCATTAGAAGGAGGTTTAACTCAAGGTGTTGAAACCATTTGCAACGAAGTTGACCGAAGAGACGTTGGCCAAGCTCGACGGGCTGGCGCAAAAGACGCGGATTCCAAAATCCCGTCTCTGCGAACAGGCGATCGAGCTTTTACTGGAACATTACCGCCAAATGAATCAAGACCGGCTCATGGGCCAGAAGATTCGGGAGACGGAGCACCTCCAGCCGGTATAAGGCCATACCTATGTGTCACATTGCGAGTCCCGTCTGCTTCGTTTGCGAAGCAAACGGACGGGACGAAGCAATCCCCCTTCCGAGATTGCTTCGCTTCGCTCGCAATGACGACGGTAACGGATTTATGAGAACAAAATTTCAAAGAGAACTGGAAACCAAAATTCAACGCACCCTCTACCACCCTTCGTTTGAACACGATGCGTGTGGCACCGGTTTTGTTGCGGATATTTCCGGCAAGCCTTCCCACCACATCGTCGAGCAGGGGGTCGAAGCGGTTGTCCGCCTCACCCATCGGGGAGCTATTGATGCGGATGCAAAAACAGGGGATGGCGCCGGCATCCTGATTCAGATTCCCCGGAAATTTTTCAAGAAAGAGCTCGAGACCTTGGGCTATCACAAGGTCGAGGTCGAGTCCCTCGCAGTGGGGATGATCTTTTTCCCTCATAAAGATTACGAAGGCCGAGAACGGGCCCGGGCCATCATTGAGGATGTTGTAAGCCGCCACAAGATGCGGGTGCTTGGATGGCGGATTGTGCCCATCGACTCTTCGGTCTTAGGAGAAAAAGCTGAAAGCACCCGCCCTGAGATTGAACAGGTTTTCCTGATGCCCAAGACTAAACGATCCTTTCCCACCGCGGAACATTACGAGCGAACCCTCTACCTCGCCCGAAAAGAGATTGAGAAGAAAGTCCACGAAGAATCCATTGAAGATTTTTATATCCCCTCTTTTTCATCGCGGACCCTCGTTTATAAAGGCCTCTTCGTAGCACCCCAACTTAAAAAGTTCTACCTTGATCTCAACGATCCTGATTTCGAAAGTGCACTTGCCCTTTTCCATCAGCGCTACAGTACCAATACCTTTCCGAATTGGTTCCTAGCCCAGCCCTTCCGTTTTCTGGGTCACAACGGCGAAATTAACACCCTCCAAGGAAACCGGAACTGGATGAAGGCTCGGGAGGCCGAACTGGAACATCTTTACTGGAGTCGAAAGATTGAGTTTCTCAAACCTGTGGTCGTTCCGGGCGGAAGTGATTCGGCAGCACTGGATAATTTGTTCGAGCTTTTGGTGATGTCCGGAAGAGGAATTCTCCATTCCATGATGATGCTTGTGCCTGAAGCTTGGGAGAACATGCGCGAGATGGATCCGGATTGGAAGGCCTTTTATCAATTTCATTCCTGTCTTCAAGAACCCTGGGACGGACCGGCGGCCCTGGCCTTTAGTGACGGCGAAATCGTGGGGGCTGTCCTGGATAGAAATGGGCTGCGCCCCGCCCGTTACCTCGTCACCAAAGACGGGATGATTCTGATGAGTTCCGAGGTGGGCGTCATTGATATTCCCGAAGAACAGGTGAAAGAAAAAGGCCGCCTCGGTCCTGGAAAACTGATCGCTGTCGACCTGACGGCTGGGCGGCTCATCCACGATGAGGAGGCCAAGAAAGCGATGGTGCGCCGCTCTCCCTACGGCAAGTGGTTGAAAAGGAGTCTTTATCGGCCGAGTCCGGCCGTTCCCCATGGAAATGGAAGGTGGGAAGAGGAGGTGACGCTCCTTCAAAAAGAGATTGCCTTTGGCATCACCTTCGAAGAACTCACGATGGTGGTCAAACCGATGGTGGTCGATGCGAAGGATCCGGTGGGTTCCATGGGTGACGATACTCCTCTTGCCGTACTCTCCAACCGGCCCCGACCCCTCCCCCACTACTTTAAACAGCTTTTTGCCCAGGTGACGAATCCTCCGATCGATCCGATTCGGGAAGAACTGGTGATGTCGCTCCACACCCTTCTCGGGAGGCGCCGGAATCTTCTCGAGGAGACCGAGGCCCATGCCAAATTGATTCAACTCGAAACCCCGATCCTTTATAACGAAGACCTTGAACTTCTGCGTTCTCTGGAAGACCCCGAATTCAGGAGCGAGACGATTTCCTCGCTCTTTGACAAATCTCAAGGGCCGGACGGGCTTGAGGCCGCGATTGATCGGATCACCGAAGAGGCGGCGGATGCCGCCCGCCGCGGAAAGACCCTTCTTGTGCTTTCAGACCGAGGCGTGAACGAAAAGAAAGTGGCCGTACCGATGCTTTTGGCGGTGGGGGCGGTTCACCATCATCTGATTCGAGAAGGACTCCGGATGAGGACGAGTCTCATCCTGGAAACCGGAGAGCCGAACGAGATTCACCATTTCGCTCTTCTCCTCGGATACGGGGCGGATGCGATCAACCCTTACTTGGCCTTTGAGGTTGTGGAATCGTTTCTCAATTCCGGAGAAATCAAAGGATTGGATCTGGAGAAGGCCTTCAAAAATTACAAGAAAGCGGTAGAACAGGGAATCTTGAAGATCATGTCGAAGATGGGAATTTCGACCGTTTCCAGTTACCGCGGGGCTCAGATCTTTGAAGCGATCGGACTTTCCCGCCCCTTGGTGGAACGCTGTTTTACCGGCACTCCCTCGCGTGTCGGCGGTATTGATTTCCAGCACATCGCCAAGGACCTCTTAACGTGGCACGAACAGGCGTTTGGTCCGAATCGGCGGAACGTCC
>CAZMFE010000123.1:0-3383 GCA_964565495.1 uncultured bacterium | reverse complement strand
CAGGCGGGAGAACTGAGGTGGGAGGCGATCGACGAAGGGATGATCCAGAGAGAGCTTTACACCGCCGATCTTCCGGATCCCGATCTTCTCATCCGGACCTCCGGAGAACTCCGCGTCAGCAACTTCCTCCTCTGGCAAATCTCTTACGCGGAGATTTACGTGACAGAGAAGCTGTGGCCCGATTTTACCAAAGAGGAATTTCAGAAGGCCATCGAGGCCTTTCAGAAACGAAAACGTCGATTCGGATTTGTGGAATGCCCCCCCCACCCCTGATGCAGCAAGAGAGTCAGCTCGCGAAACGCCTTTGGGTCTCGGCCCTTCTGGTCGGGACCTCGTTTTACACGATTTTCTATGCTCCCGCTTGGTTTTTCTTTCTTGTGGTCGAAGCCTTTGTCCTTTTGGGACTTCATGAATTCCTGACGCTGGCGGAGAAAAAGGGGCTGGTGATCAACCGGGCACTCGGCCTTTTCTTCGGAGCCCTCCTGCCCCTCAGTTATTATTTCCCGGCCGAGTCTTTGATTTTTGTGATCGGCTGTTTGACCCTCTTTATTTTCAATTTTCACCGGAGGCTTCGTGAGCAGGCCTTGGTGAGCACGGCGCTGACGACCTTTGGCCTGGTCTATGTCGCGTGGTTCTTTTCCTTTTTGATGAAGATCCGCTACCTTCCGAATGGAGCCCAGTGGGTTTTTTACACCATCTCGATTGTGAAGTTGGGGGACGCCTCCGCCTATTTTTGGGGGAAGGCGTTTGGACGAATGAAGCTGGTGGAACATATCAGCCCCCAGAAGTCGGTGGAGGGGGCGTTGGCGGGTTTCCTGACAACCGTTTTGGCGAGTCTGGTTTCGAAGACCTATCTTTTCCACGTGGACGTGACTCATCTTCTCGTGATGGGGGTTGCGGTGGGGCTTTTGTCAGGATTGGGAGACCTCGCCGAGAGCCTGATCAAGCGGGACGTCGGGGTTAAAGATTCGGGCGCTCTTCCGGGGCTGGGGGGGATTCTCGATATTCTGGATAGCCTTCTCCTCGCGATCCCTTTTGTCTACTACTACATCACCGCGTTTCCCGCAGTGCAGTAATTGACCATGAAAGCCATCTCAGTCATCGGTTCGACGGGATCGATCGGACAAAAGGTCCTCGAGATCGTACGGGCCCACCCCGAGATGTTTCGGGTGACGGCGCTCGCCGCACGCAAGAACACCGGCCTTCTTCTTGAGCAAGCCAGGGAGTTCCGCCCCAAATTAGTTGCGGTCTTTGAGCCGAATCGGGCGCGTGAGATTGAGGTTCCAATGCGGCGTCTCAGCATCCGATTAGTCGAGGGACAAGAAGGCCTCCTTGAGGCCAGCACGCATGCGGAAGCGGAACAGGTGATCTTTTCGCTGGTCGGGGCCCAAGGACTGGAGCCGATCCTTCGGGCGATTCGGGCTGGAAAGAATGTGGCGGTCGCAAACAAAGAACCGCTTGTCATGGCCGGAGAGCTTCTTGTGGGCGAGGCCCACAAGAAAGGTGTCGAGTTTCTCCCCATCGATAGCGAACATTCCGGGCTTTGGCAGTGTTTGGAGGGGCGACCCTTGGAAAGTGTCCGCAAACTGATTTTGACCTCCTCGGGAGGTCCCTTCCGCCAGCGAAAGGGGTCCTTAGCCTGTGTGACGGTCAAAGAGGCCCTGCGTCATCCGAAATGGCGGATGGGACCCAAGATCACGGTGGACTCCGCCACCTTGATGAATAAAGGCCTGGAGGTGATCGAGGCGGCTAATCTTTTCCATCTGGAGGTCGAGCGGATTGAAGTCTTGATTCATCCCGAGGCGGTCGTCCACGCCCTGGTTGAATTTATCGATGGATCCCATTTGGCTCAGCTTGCCGTCACGGACATGCGAATCCCGATTCAGTACGCCTTGAGCTTTCCCAGGCGGCTCAATCACCTGGCGGCAACGCTCGATCTGGTAAAAATCGGCGCGCTTCACTTTGAAAAGCCTGATCGGAGGCGTTTTCCGTGTTTGGGTCTGGGTTATGAGGCCCGCCGCCGGGGAGGAACGCTTCCCGCGGTCCTCAACGGGGCCAACGAAACGGCGGTAGCGGCTTTTCTCGAAGAGAAAATTCCATTTCTCGGGATCCCCAAGATCATCGAGCGGGTCATGGGCAAACACCGGCTCGAGACTCACCCCTCGCTGGAGGATATTTTGGAAGCCGACCGATGGGCTCGCGGGGAAGCGAGCCGGCTCTGAGATGAACCCCGTTACACCCTTCGTTTCTTCTCCCTTAAAACGTGATGTTGACCGTCACCCTAATCTCTCGATGGAACGAGAGTTCGCAACGGAGGGTGTAACGGGGTGAATTTTCTGACCGGTCTTATTCCAACGCTGATTGTCCTCGGCGTCCTCATCCTCGTCCACGAAGGGGGTCATTTCATCGCTTGCCGGCTCACGAAGGTGCGCGTCGAAAAGTTTTCCCTCGGTTTTGGACCCGAGCTTTTCCATTTTCAAGGCAAAGAAACCCGGTACGCGATCAGCCTTTTCCCGTTTGGGGGCTTTGTCAAGCCTTCCGGAGAGTCCGTCTCAGAAATCGAAGCTGGCGTCCTGCGCCCCTATGATTTTCTGGCCGCCTCGGTTTGGAAACGGATCTTTATCGTGACGGCCGGAGTCGCGATGAACTATCTCTTGAGTTTCCTCCTTTTCTGCATCATTTTCTGGATCGGCCGGCCGGTGCCTCTCGCCCAGATCGGCGGTTTCGTTGAAGGATACCCCGCCGCTTCAAGCGGCCTCGCGAAAGGGGATCGGATTGTCGCGATCGAGGGTATCCCGATTCGTTCGTGGGAGGATTTGACGGACGAGTTAAGCCGAGTCTTGGCGCCTGAGGTGACCCTCAAAATCCGGCGTCAAGATCGAATCAAGACCGTCAGTCTTCCTCTGCGTGTGGAAACTGTCAAAGATATTTTTGGCCAGACTCACCCGATCCGCCGGCTGGGGATCAAGCCCGATCCTGAAGCCCTAGAGACGGAAAGACTCCCGGTGGACGCCGCCCTTCGCGAAGCCTTTTGGACCGAAGTTCATTTGACGGCGATGACTTACAAGGGGTTCTATTACCTCCTCACCGGCCAGCTCTCTTTAAAATCGATTTCCGGCCCCCTCGGCATCATGACGATGACCGGCGTCGCGGCCAAGATGGGCGTGATTTATGTGCTTCACCTCACCGCAGTCCTGGGGATTTCTTTGGCCGTGATCAACCTCCTTCCCATCCCGGCGCTGGACGGGGGACACCTCGTTTTCCTCTTGATTGAGGCGGTCCAGGGCCGGAGGGTGAGCCTCCAGTTCCAAGAGAAGGTGACTCAGATCGGCTTTGCCCTCCTGATGATTCTCATGGCCCTCGTCCTCTATAACGACCTCGTG
>CAZMFE010000122.1:0-3410 GCA_964565495.1 uncultured bacterium | reverse complement strand
TGGGCCTCGGGATTCGATTTTGGAAAATGGGTCACGGGCTGCCGCATTTCTTCTATAGCGATGAGGGGATCTTCGTCTACCAAGCCCTCAATATGGGCGGGCAAGGTCTGAAGTCGCATTATTTTGTGCATCCGGGCCTTTTTCTCTGCCTCCTTTTATTCCTGGATGGGGTCTTCATCCTTGGAGGAATGCTGAGCGGATTTTTCCGCCACCCGAGCGATGCCTGGAAACTTTACCTCACCGATCCCACCGCATTCTATCTGATTGGACGCTATGCCAGTGCGGCGTTGGGAGTCCTTACTATCCCCATGACCTATTTCATCGGAAAGAAGGCTTTTAACGAAAAGGTGGGCCTTTTGGGTTCTCTGTTTCTCACTTTTTCGCTACTGCATGTGCAGTGGTCGCAAATCGGTTACAGCGATGTCCCCCTCACTTTCTTCATCACCCTGGCTTTCTTTTTCTCGCTTTTGGCTCTTCGAGAAGGAAGCCTGCGTTATTTTGTGATCGCGGGATTCGTAACCGGGCTTGCGGCCTCCACCAAGTACCAAGGGCTGATTGCCCTTCTTTGGGGCCCTTTGGCCAGCAGGGAGCTCTGGGGCAAGAGGAATCTTTCGTTTCTGGCCTTTTTTGTCTTAGGATTCACGCTGGGGACTCCTTTCTGGTTCCTTGAATTCCGGCAATTTATAAGCCACCTCTCGTGGCTCTGGACCAACTTAAAGACCTCCGGGGCAGGACAGTTAGGTTATGAAGGAGACTGGAACTGGATTTACTACCTCACAAAAACCTTTCCCTATGGTTTGGGGCTTTCGGTCGAGATCTCGGGAATTCTCGGTTTGATTCTCCTTATAAGCCCTTTTAAGAAGGAGAATCTTTTTTTCATTGCTTTTCCTACGATCTATTTCTTCCTCATCGGTCTTTCACGAATTCGGGTGTCCAAATACCTTTTGCCCGTTTTCCCCTTTCTTTGTCTGGCCGCTGCCTATTTCCTTTTCACGGTGATCTCCCAAATGATGAAAAAGGAAACAAGAAGAACCTCTCGGATCTTTTTCCTGGCCGGTTTTCTGGTGGTTTTCCCAAGTCTTCTCAACACGCTTCGCTATGCCTACCTTCGGCAGTTTCCAGACACAAGAGAGCTCGCTTACAGTTGGCTGCGCGAGAACGTTCCCTTAAAGAGCAAAGTCTTGCAAGGTTCTTACGCCCAGTTGCCTCAACTCCCCTCAGGACCTTTAATCAAACGGCTTGATGCGGGCCTTCTGAATCAAAGAGCAAGGAATCGATCTGTCCTTAAATCGATAAGTCACTATCAGAAAGAAGGTTTTGAATACCTCATTTTGGATGAGTGGCATTTGGGAATTGCTTTAGAAGCGGCGCGTGCGTCGGGGCGGCGGAAGACGGTGGAGCGATATCAGAATCTTTTGAGAGAGCTGGAAAAATCCGCTACGCTTTTGATTTCCTTCTCTCCCTATCGTGATGAAAATGTCCCCTTTGACATGGAGAATGTCGAGCTCGCTTCCCGGTCTCTCTGGAAGATGAAAAACACCGGCCCAACGATCTGGGTGTACAAGTTGTGACTCGGTACCAAAAGATAGTGATCGGCGTCTCCTTATTGATTGCGCTTGGAATCCGGATCCAGGTGGCGCTTCACGACAACACTTCGACACTCCGAGGAGATGCGACGAGTTACGATGAAATTGCGATGAATCTAGTCCAGGGGAAAGGCTATCGTTACGCCGGAGGAGAATTGACAGCCTCGCGCCTTCCTCTCTATCCCCTTTTTCTTGCCGCGATCTATCGAGTAGCCGGACACAATTACCAGGCAGCCAGAATGGTCCAAGCGGTCTTAAGTACCCTCACCGTCTTATTGATCGCCCTCTGGGCCCACACCCTTTTTGGGGGACTGAGTGCTTGTCTGGCGGCCCTCATCGCCTCGGTCTATCCTGCGTTTTATGCTTACTACTTCAGCTCGACGGAGCTTATCACGGAGACGCTTTATGTTTTCCTTCTGACAGCCGCTCTTTACACCTTTTCTGTCTATTGGACACGCCCCTCGTGGTCCTGGGCGGTGATTTCTGGACTTTTCTGGGGACTCACGAGTCTCACCCGTCCCTCGTCCCTCCCTTTTCTCTTCCTCCTCCCTTTTATTTCAATTCTTCTGCGTTATCCTTTGCGCCAGATGCTCCGCTACTGTGGAATGGTTTGGTTCATGGTGGGACTCGTGATGGCCCCTTGGATGATCCGTAATTATCTTGTTTTTCGTCATTTGGTTCCTGTATCGACGGGTGTTGGCGTTAATTTATATAGCGCCTTTCATCCTGAGAATCGAGACGGTTTCGGATTAGATGTTTTTTACAAATTCTACATGCCAGAAGAAGAGCGGCTCTCCTCTCTGGGGGTGCCTGAAGCTGAGAGGGCGAATTATTTTTTTAGGAAAGGGCTGGGATTTATTCGAGCTTATCCTGGCCATGCTTTCAGGCTTTTCGTGAGGAGAATTTTTCTTTATATGGACCCCCGAACTACCTTATACCGAGGGGGGAAAAGGCAAATTGTAACGTGGGGTTACCTCTTCGTTCTTACCGGCACGGTCGCGGCCTTTTTCCTGAGTCTGAGGCATAAAAAATATCGACGGGAAATCCTGTCTCTTTGCCTCATTTTTGGCTACTTTGTTTTATTCTACGGTTCCATGGGCGGCTCCGAACGATACCGTTTTCCGACAGAGCCTATTCTCATCCTTCTTGCCTCTTTTACCTTGAGTTTCTTGCCGCTCTTCCCGAGACAAAATTCGAAAGCAGGCGTAGAAAGCATAGCTTGAAATCGCTAGAACATAATCGACAGAGTGACCATTTGATTTTGCTGAGTGAACGGTCTCACCCGTTCGCTTCAAGGGATGAGAGTTTCTTTGAAAGAAATTGGTCGGCGGGGTGGGCGAATTTTCTTCTGCAAGAAGTCGGACCTTATTCGCTTTCTTCCATTGAACGTTTTGACTTTGAGACCCTGGATCTTTACCGCTTCGTCTATCTCCCCTCTTCCCTTGCCGAAAAATTGGAGGGCGGGCATCGGGCCCGGCTTGAATCTTATGTCGCCTCCGGCGGCACCCTCGTTGTCGAAGGACCGACGGCGAACTCTTTGGAAGGCTCTGGAATCCGGTTTGCCTTGAAAAATAAAAATCTCAAATCCATCACTTCCGTAAACAGTGAAGGGTGTCCTCATCCCTTAATAGAAACTCTGCTAAAGATGCCTTTCAAGACTCGGGGCTGGGAAATCGAATCGCAGGCAACGGACACGGAAATGATTTTAAAAATGGAAGAAGTACCTGTTTTCTTTAAACGCTCTTTCGGCCACGGGACAGTTTTCACTTTAGGGTTCGATTTTGGACTCCTTTTGACGGGCCTCCAGCAAGGAATCCCTGTCAA
>CAZMFE010000121.1:0-3442 GCA_964565495.1 uncultured bacterium | reverse complement strand
ACGGCGATGGTGGGATCTCCGGTCATCTCTCCGCAAGTCCCCACCCAGATCTTATTCCGATGGCCATTCACAATGACTTCGTGGATCAGCCGCAAGATCGCCGGATGGGTCGGTTCGTAAAGGTAGGCGATCTTCTCATTCACTCGATCGACCGCCAGTGCATATTGAATCAAATCGTTGGTACCGATGGAAAAGAAATCGACCTCCTTGGCGAGGGCGTCGCTCGTGAGGGCCGCGGAAGGGATTTCGATCATGGCCCCCACTTCCATCCGGGGATGAAAGGGAATTTTCTCCTTCCGAAGCTCTCTTCTGCATTCTTCCAAAATCTGATTGGCCTGTTGAAGTTCTGACAGATTAGAAATCATCGGATACATTGCTTTGATGTTTCCGTGAACGCTCGCTCGGAGCACCGCACGAAGCTGCATCTTAAAGATATCCACCCGTGCCAGACAAAACCGAATCGCCCGCCACCCCAAAAAGGGATTCATTTCATGGGGGATTTCGAACGAAGAAAGAAATTTATCTCCCCCCAGATCCAGACTCCGAATAATGACGGGGTAAGGCTTGATTTTTTCAGCCACGGTCCGGTAGGCCTCGTATTGCTCCTCCTCCGAAGGGAGGTCGGTCCGGTTCATATAAAAATATTCCGTACGGTAAAGGCCGATTCCCGCGGCCCCGTGGGCCAGGACCGAAGGAATTTCGTCGGGAAATTCAATATTCGCGGCCAGTTCAATCCGCTGTCCATCGGGAGTCTGGGCGGGGAGATTGCGAAGTTTGTCGAGTTCTGAAGTCAGTTCAACGAAGCGGCGTTCTTCCGCTGCATAGGCGGCGAGCGCCTTCGCATCCGGGTGAACAATCACGACCCCATGATTGCCATCGATAATCACAGAGTCCCCCGTCATCACTTCGCGGCTCACTCGATCGAGTCCCACCACGGCAGGAATCTCTATGGAACGGGCCATGATCGCCGTGTGAGAGGTGGGGCCCCCAATATCCGTGGCGAAGGCGATCACCCTTTGTTTGTCCATCAGGGCCGTATCGGAAGGAGAAAGGTCATGCGCAATAATGATCACTTCTTCGGTCAAGTTCGCTAAAGGATTCCTTTCTTCCCCAATCAAATTCTCAATGAGACGTCGAGCGATATCCCGAATGTCGGCCACCCGCTCTTTCAAGTATTCGTCGTCGATTTGTGAAAAAGCGTGGAAATATTTCTGGACCACCGAGGAGAAGGCATACTCCGCGTTCACTCGTTTTTCTTTGATCGTGGTAATCACATCTTCGATCAAGCTTCGGTCCTCGAGCACCAGGAGATGGGCCGTAAAAATCTCCGAATGCTCCCGGCCAATCCCCGCAGAAAGTTTCTTTCGGATCCCCAGGATCGCTGCCCGGGTTCGAGTGAGCGCGTCTTCGAAGCGAGCGATTTCTTGGGGTACCTTGTCTTCTCCAATCGTGACCTTAGGGATCGTCCGGAAATCTTCCGTGTGAAGAACAAAGGCCTTCCCGATCGCCACTCCCGGAGAGACGGGGATTCCCGTGAATTTCTTCCGCTCCTCAAGGGAGCGTTTCATTTTTTTGGGACGGCTCCTTGGGGTTCCCATTATTCCCCAAAATTGGTTCGAATCAACTTGGTGAGCGCCCGAACGGCCTTCCCGGCATCGAGGCCGCTCGCCCGAAGATGGATCTCGGACCCCGGCCCGGCGGCGAGGGTCATAATCCCCATAATCGATTTGCCGTTTGCCTTCGTTCTCCCTTTTCGAACCTCAATCGCACTTTGGAAGCGATTTGCCATCTGAACAAAGAGGGCGGCGGGGCGGGCATGAAGCCCCAGACGGTTTTTCACGAGAAGGGTCGCTCTTTTAGTCATTGGAATCAGATTTAAGCGGCGGCGCGGCTCGCTTTAAAGTAATGATCCAGGATGAGACGCGAAAGGGCCATTGGATCGTGTCGGACTTGGCCGTCGACTTTCAGGACAGGGCCTTCGATCACCTCGTATCCCTTTTCGCGAATCGCGTCCAAATCGACCCGCACGAGTTCGGCCCCTTTTTCCTGATACTTCGCAATCATCTGGGGAGGAACGGCACTCCCGTTCACGACACAGATGTCCACCAGACGGGGATCCGTATGCTCCACGAGGACCCGCAGGTGGTCATAGGCACTGAACCCATCGGTCTCTCCGGGTTGGGTCATGATATTAATCACGAAGACCTTG
This sequence comes from uncultured bacterium, assembly GCA_964565495.1. GTDB lineage: Bacteria > Omnitrophota > Omnitrophia > Omnitrophales > JACQLI01 > CAZMFE01. The sequence continues at coordinate 1,233 of CAZMFE010000121.1, read as the reverse complement.
GTGGCTTCAGATTTGAGAAGGGCATCGCGAATCTCTCGGATCAGGAGATTGGGGAGAATACTCGTATAGAGACTCCCGGGACCCAGAACAATTAAATCGGAGTTCTCGATCGCATCCAGGGCCTCGGGGGTGGCTGCACAATCCGCAGGCTTCAGACGAATCCGGCGGAGCGGTTTGTGTCGTTCGGTAATCGTGGTTTCCCCCTCGGCGACGGCTCCATCCATAAACTCCCCCACCAAAGTGACCTTCTCCAGGGACGAGGGCATCACCCGCCCTCGAATCGCCAAAACCTTACTCGAGGCACGAATCGCCTTTTCAAAATCGCCCGTGACCTTAGAAAGGGCGGTAATAAAGAGATTACCGAAGCTGTGGCCCGTGAGCCCGTCTCCCTCCTCAAAACGGTATTGAAAGAGATTCCGGATCAAAGGCTCTGCATCCGCAAGCGCCACAAGACAGTTTCGGATATCTCCGGGGGGCAAAACATCCATCTCATCCCGAAGCCGGCCCGAGCTTCCCCCGGTGTCCGTCACTGTCACAATCGCCGTCACATTACTCGTAAAGAATTTGATACCTTGAAGGAGTGTGCTTAGACCGGTTCCCCCGCCGAGGGCGACAACTCGGGGGCCCCGGGAAAGGGATTCGATTTGGCGTTTCTGGTAGACCAAGTCGACCAAGGGATCCTCCTGATGAGGGGGGAGGAGGGTGCGCACGAAAATCCGCACCATATTCTTGATCCCCATGTAAACGAGAAAGATCCCAAAGATGAGTAAAGCGGTGGCAAAAGCACCCAAAAAGACACTTTTGTGGGTAATGGTCTTGACCGCACCGAGGGCGACCATCACGATCAGGCCGAGGCCCAAGGCGCAGAGAAGGATCCAGCGCTTAATTCCGAGCCCAGGATAAAGCCATTTAAAGAACTGCATCGGTTTTTTGTCGGTCAGCGCTTTTTTTCTTCTTCGCGCTTGATCAATTCGTAAAGTTCATCAGGAGTCTCGCAACGCTTCATGAGCTCGCAAAAGTAGCTGTCCCGAAGAAGACGAGAAATCTGAGCCAAAGCCTTGAGGTGAGGACCCGCGGTATCCTTGGGCGCCACCAGGAGGAAGAAGATATAAACCCCTTCCCCGTCCAGGGCATCGAAATTGACTCCTTTTCGGCTGATCCCGAGGACGGCCACCAACTCTTTCACTCGATCGGTCTTTCCATGGGGGATCGCGATTCCTTGTCCAATCCCCG
>CAZMFE010000120.1:0-3447 GCA_964565495.1 uncultured bacterium | reverse complement strand
ACCTGTAAGTTCCTAAAAACCCTCCCGTGTCTACGTTTAGCTGAAACTCAACAACAAAAAGTAGGCCAAAACGGCCATGACTTTGCCTTCGCTAACCACGGGAACCCCCAAAGCTGCCCGAATCCCTGCTTCTCTGGCCTTTTGGGCACGGAAAAAGTTGGGGCTCGCTTCGGTCGAAAGATCAGAAATCCAAAGGTTTTTTTTCGAAGCCCACACCCGTCCCGGAATTTCCATGTTAGGAGGGAATTTAAGCTCTCGGCTGATATCTCCGAACTCCTTCAGGCGTTCGGTGCGATACCATAGGGAATTCAACTCCAAAACCTTCCCGTCAGGGCGGGGCACCCAAGCTTCGCCGTACTGCCAGTCCATCGCTTCACAGATCTCCCGAAGGGCGGTTTCCAGGACCGAATGAAAATCGGTCGCCTCATCAATCGCTTGGAAAAGACCCGGTAAAAACCGAAGCGCTCCCTCCGCTTCGCGGCAGATCGTTTCTAAACGCTTGCGTTCCGCCGTCTCTTTTTCGACCGCCTTTCTGAGTTCAACGAGGGTTCGTTCCTTTTCTATGGCTGAAGAAACGAGTCCGTCGTAGGCCTTTTCGAGTTTTTCCTCGGCTTTTTTGTGAGTCTCGAGAAGATCTTCGAGCTCTTTTAATTGGCTCGGGCCGGGAAGCTGCAGGGTCTTGGGAAGGTACCGCCACAACAGGAAACCCGCATAGAAGGCTAAAATCGCAGCGACCAATTTGACAACGGCTTGAAGGCTGTAGATCCGATACCAAGGCGCAAAAAGGGCGAAAAGATGCAAAGCGGCGGCCAAGAAAAGGAAAATCCCGAAAAAAAGAAAACTCCGCCGTGCCGTTAAATCATGCCGGTTCCTGACAAAGGAAATCAGGGCTGCCAGGATGAAGGCGTAGGCGAGAAAGGCTACCAGATCGGCACCGACGTGAATCCAGACGATTTCAGGACGGGAAGAAAACCACTGGTTGAGGCGCGAAATTTCTGAAAATCGGCCCATTTCCACACCTCCTTTTGAAAGTGGCCTATTTTACCACTTTTCTTGCTTTAGCAAGCACTTCCAGAAAGGGAGTTTAGGATCGAAGACTATACGGAACCAACAAATTCTGAAGTGGGAGCAGATGAGAAAGTCGGTCTTTTCTCCGCGGGGGGATCGGGGGTGACGGCTACGTCGAGGTAATCCGCATTTTCCGGACGGGAGGCCTCGCGCGCAAGCTGCCATGTTTCCCAAAGAAGGCCGAGCATGCCCCACCCGTAGGCCAGGATTTCCTTCGTTCGGCGCCAGTAATAGGAAAAGAAGGTCTCGATGGAAAGGCCCGGGCGGCGGTTTTTCCTTCCCTTTAAACGTAAAAAACCTCCAAGAAGGGGATGGACCTTTTCAAGAAAAACCGAACTGCAAAACCAAATCAGGGAATACATGAGGAGGCGCCGCCTCGGACCCTTGCGCCGTTTCAAGAGCGTGAGCACGTGTTCCTTCCCATAAAAGGACTCCCACGCATGCCGGTAGGCACGGGCTAACTCCTCAGCCGACATCTTGGGATGTTCCATGCAGGGATGGGTCGTGTCATACAAATTCATGTCGCGGGCCATGGGCACTCCTTCCCGGTAATACCGTTGGTGGTCCTTGGAGCCCGGCAACGGAGTCCACACGAAAAATTCCGCAAAATCGAGCGGGAGCTCACGCTTCAAGTATTCGATGTCCCGCATGATCGACTCATAGGTATCCCCCGGGAAACCAATGATGTAACCGGCAAAGGTGAGGGCGCCGTGGTCCCGCCATTTCTGAAGCATACGGCGATATTCTTTGAGCTGATTCTGATATTTTCCGGAGGCCCTCAAGTTGTCCGGGTTGACACTTTCCAGGCCGATAAAAACGCGGCGGCAGCCAGCGCGGGTCAATTTCTCGATAAAACGGGGGATCTTGTGGGCCATGGTGTCGGTCTGGACCATCAGGGAGGAACGTAGACTGTCTTTTTCCTTGAGATCAATCAGCCGGTCCGCGATCTTCTCCCAATAAGGATGGCGCGCAAAATTGTCATCGGTGATAAACATGTGATGGATCCCCTGGGCATGATTCAGGCGGATCAATCGTTCGACATCATCCGGACTGCGGCCGCGCATCGTGTTGCCCTGGATGTTGATGATCGTACAGAAGGAACAATGAAAGGGGCACCCGCGTCCGGCGTCGAAACTCGATTGGGCATTGATGAAATGGCTCAGGTTGGAGGGAGAAAGAAGGGGGCCCGGCACTCCCTGTAAATTGGGCTTGTCCTCCACAAAGTTGTAGATGGGCTCGAGCCGCTTTTCGTAGGCCGCTTTAAGGAGCTCTCCCCAACGCTGCTCGATCTCGCCCGCCACAAGCGTGATCCCCTCATTCAACGCCTCTTTGATCTCCGGTGTAAGCTCGGGAATCATCTCGAGGCAGCCCGAAACGTGGAAGCCGCCAATCATCGAGGGAAGGCCCTCTTTCTTGAATTCCCGGGCCAGGTCCACGGCCCGGGGGAACTGGTTGGACTGGACCCCGACCAGGCAGACGACAGCGCGGTCGCCGGTTTCCCGGACCCCGCGGGCCAGCTTTTGAACGGGGATTTTCTGGACGGTTTCGTCGAAGACGTACGTGATGATTTCGAGGCCGGGGCCCAAAAGCCGGCGGTCACGGACATCTTCTGTCAGGGCATTCATGCAGGCAAGCGAATTGCTCGTAATCACACCTCGCCACCAGCGGATGACATAGCCGTCGTCATCGTACTTGGAGGGTTTGATCAGGATGACATGAAATCGCCTGTGGGATCCGTTATCAGCCATATGAGGGGGTAGCGCTCTTAGAGCACCTAAAGGCGGCGAGATCCTCGGCGCCGTGATCGGCGGGGCGCGAAGGTATAGCGCACGGGCGGAAGAAAGCGCTCAATCGGAACTTCGGGATGTTCGGAAATCGGCAGCGCGGTCCGGATCAATCGTTCAATGCTGCGTACGTCCGCTGCTTGGTCGGGAGTGGCAAAAGAGATGGCGTGCCCCTTATGCCCGGCGCGTGCAGTTCGCCCAATCCTGTGCACGTAATTTTCCGCGTCTTCGGGTAAATCGTAATTGACGACAAGCTCAATGCCTGTCACATCAATGCCGCGGGCTGCAATGTCTGTGGCGATCAGGACCCGATAGCGGCCTGTTTTAAAACCCTCAAGCGCTTCGCGACGTTGGGCCAGCGTGCGGTCCGAGTGCACATCCGTGGCATTGAAGCCCATGGCGCGGACATCGCGTGCGGTCCTGCGCGCTCCGATTTTCGTACGGGTGAAGATCAGGACACTCCCCCGGTATTGCTCAAGGAGCTTACGTAAAAGTACGTTTTTCATTTCTCTTCGCACAATGAAAAGCTCCTGTGTCACTTTTTCGACCAGGGTGCCTGAGGGGGCGATCTCAACATTGATGGGCAATTTCATGT
>CAZMFE010000119.1:0-3467 GCA_964565495.1 uncultured bacterium | reverse complement strand
ACGATATCATGCCTAGTCTCGTGGGCTCGGAGATGTGTATAAGAGACAGGTCAAGGCGAGGAGAAGAGCCCCGCTTCGGCCCGAAAGAGACGCCAGGAGTTCCCATTTCCAAAAGAGAAGAAGAAGAATCCCGAGGGCCCCCCAAACCCCAATGCGTGAATCGCGCATGATTTGAAAGATTTGTTCCCTATTTTTCCCTGCAAAGAAACCGTCACAGGAATCGGCAAATCCGTCCAGATGGAGCCCGCCGGCCAAAAGGATGGGGAAGGTCACGAGGCCCAAGGCCTCGAGCCGGATGAAAACGTGAAGGGAGAACGCCTGCGTGAGGGCGAGAGACAAAATTCCGATGAGAAATCCCACCAGGGGAAAGAAAAACATCGCCCGCGCCAGATCGCTTTTTCCTTCGCCCTCAGGGATTGGAAGGATGGTTAAAAAACGGACGGCTTGAACAAAATCAGAAATCATTCAGCTTTGTTGGGTCTCGACAGCCGGTGCCGGTCTTTTCGCACAGACCTTCGGAAGCGTCGCCTCCATCGGGATCACAAACGTGCCAATTTCGGTGACGCCGACAAGAACCCGGCGGAGAAACAAAGCAAGCCCCTTGAAAAGTCCGCTTCCGATGCCAGCGGCTCCGTGCTCAGTCACATCGTCACGGATCGCGCAAGGAATTTCTAAGGGAGAACCCAAAACGTTGACAACGCCCCTTCCAAGTTTCTCTGTAATCTCTAAGGGGTAATCGGCGGATTCTGCGCGGCCAAGCCCATCACCGAAACCAAGAAGTAAAACTAAGCATAAGAGAAACCAGCTTCTCCTTTGCATCATCGAGCCTCCTTTCACTCAATCAACTGTCATTGCGAGGAGCCGGCCATCGATTCGGCGGCGGGTGAGGAGGCGATCCCAGAACCTTGAGGTTGCCCTGCCTGCCGGCAGGCGGGCTTCCCCCGCCTCCGGCGGGCTCGCAATGACGACGAAAAAACCGCTTTCACGAATCTCCTTGCCAGCTCCACATCCTGACCGAAATGTAAGTGTTGGTACGACGCCAAAAGCCTTCCGTCGTAAAATCCGTCTCTGCGGTCTGAGATTTGGTAGGCTTCGGAAAAATCTTTCGACGGAACTTCCCAGAGGCTGTAGTGAAATTCGTGGGAACGAAGCCTCCTCGCAGCGGGGAAAAAAAACGTATTTCTCAAGGTTTCAATCTCGTGATAGCCAAAATGTTGTAATCTTCCCGTCATCCGAATTTTTCCTGGGACTAATCCTACGAAAGGAAACTCCTTTCCCGCAGAATCCAAAAAAGATTCGGCGAGGTAAATCAGGCCTCCGCATTCGCCGTAGAGAATCCCTCCCTCCTCGTAAAATTCCCGAATCGAAGCCTTCATCGACTGATTGGCACTTAACTCCTCGGCATAGAGTTCGGGGAAACCGCCTCCCAAATAAAGGGCATCGAGCTCCTGAGGAAGCTTAGGGTCTTCGAGCGGTGAGAAAAAAACCAGTTCCGCCCCGGCCTCTCGGAGCAAATCAAAATTGTCCTCATAATAAAAGGAAAAAGCCCGGTCGTAAGCGACACCGATGCGGCACTTCCTCTCCCGACCCTTCATGGCAAGCCCCCGCCTGCCAGATGGCGGGCAGGCGCCGGAGGCGGGGGAAGCCCGCCTGCCAGCAGGCAGGGCAACCTCAGGGTATCGGGATTGCTTGGAAAGTTCCAAAAAACGTGGGGCGTCAAAACGATTTTCTAAAAGTTCAATCAGTCGTTTCGTCTTCGTCTCAATCAATTCCTCCTCAACCGCTGTCCGAAGACCCAGAGGCCTCTCCGGGATCGAGATCGCGGCGTCTTTGGGAAGCCAACCCAAAACCGGCACGCCCGTCTCTTTCTCAATCGATTCCTTGAGCCATTGGAAATGCCCTCCGCTTCCCGCACCATTCACTAAGATACCTGCCAGAGTTAAAGCGGGGTCGAAAGTCTGATACCCTTTGACCAAGGCGGCCGCACTCCGCGCCAGACCGGATCCATCGATGACAAGAAAAATAGGGAGACCCAAAAGCTTCGCCATTTCCGCCGTACTCCCCTCTTCGGAAAACGGGCCCCTGCCGTCAAAAAGTCCCATCACCCCTTCGACCAAAGCGAGATCGGCACCCGAAGAATTTTTCTCAAAACACTTCTTCAGATAAGCCTCGGAAAGAAAAAATCGGTCGAGGTTCCGCGATTTTCGGGGAGAACAAACGAGATGATGAAATCCCGGATCAATATAATCCGGACCAACCTTAAACGGCTGGACCTCAAGGCCTTTTTTCCGAAAGAAAGCCATCAGCGCCAAACTCCAAGTCGTTTTACCCACGCTGGAATGGGTCCCTGCAATGAGCGCAGCGTGGAAGCTGCGGGGGTTGGGGGTTATCTTGTCTAGGAAGATTTTCATCTCCTTTAAGAAGATTCGTGCCGCGCGGCACGAATTCGATTAACCTTTGATTCTTCGGTTTGCAACCTGCGCCTCCTCAAAGGTGGCGACCTCATTATAAGCTCGAACCGCGGCGTCCAGGATTCCCATGGCGAGACAGGCGCCGGTTCCTTCACCGAGGCGCATCGAAAGCCTTAAAAGAGGCCTGATATTAAGCTCCTCGAGAAGGAGTCGGTGCCCTCTTTCTTCGGATTCATGCGCAAAGAAAAGATAATCCAAAATAGGAGGGTTCAATTGGGTAGGGACAAGAGCGCCTGCCGCGGTAATCCAGCCGTCCATAACACAAGCGATCCCTTGACTTGCTGCCCCAAGGACACAGCCGGTAATCGCTGCGATCTCGAATCCCCCTAAACTCTGGAGGATCGAAAAAGGGTCCGTCAAAAATTGTTCATTCACCCGGAGGGCATCCTCAATGACTTGAATCTTGTGTTCGAGTGCGGCATCATCGATGCCGGTTCCCCGCCCACTCATTCGTTCGGGATGACTTTTCGTCAGGGCCGAAATACAAGCGCTCGCAGCAGTCGTGTTTCCAATTCCCATTTCCCCCACGCCGAGAAGTTCCACTCCCTCTCGCTTCGCCTCGACCGCCATCTCCCAACCGGTCTCTAAGGCTTGAGCGAGTTCCTCGCTCGTCATGGCCTGAGTCGTACGGATGTTTGAAGTGCCGCGGCGAATCTTTCTGGAAATCAGTTGGGGTTCCTCTCCAAAGTCGTGGTCCACTCCCACATCGACCACCTCGACTTCGACACCCCTCGCCCGGGCAAAGGCGTTAATCGTGGCTCCCCCCGAAAGAAAGTTATAAACCATCGCGGGCGTCACTTCCCGGGGATAAAGACTGACTCCCTCTCGCTCGACCCCGTGGTCACCGGCGAAGACGATGATTCGTTTCTTGGAAACGGAAGGATGTTCTCTTTTTTGGAGGGCGACAAGGCGTGCAAGGCAAGGCTCCAGCTCTCCCAGACTCCCCTCCGGTCGTGTCTGTTCCCGAAGCCTCTCGCGTGCTTTTTCTTTCCAGAC
>CAZMFE010000118.1:0-3473 GCA_964565495.1 uncultured bacterium | reverse complement strand
GCACCGGTTCCGGCACCGAGACCCGCTCCTAAAAGCGCTCCCCCCTCGCGCTCCGTCAAGCCTCCCGACGTACCCTCCGTGGCACAGCCTGAAAAAACCAAGCCGATGATCGCGATCCCTGTAGCTATCTTTCTCATTCGAAATCCTCCTTTGAACACTCTATTATATCTGTCTCGGCCTCGCTAAGGCAATCACCCAATTGAGGATCTCCCCGGCGAGTCGAGATTTCGACTGCCGGCGAAGGATCCGGGTTCCTCCCGCATCGATTAAGGCGACGTGGATTCGGCTCCTCCCAAAGGGGTTGTGCCGAGAGGAAAAATAATTGGCCACGATCCCATCCAGTTGTTTCGCCACCAATTTTTTCCGAGAACGCGCGAGCCAATCCTGGGTTTCGAGCGAGAATCCGATCACCACCCGCTTCCCCTTCCTTGCGGCAATCCCACGGACTAAATCGGGAGCTTGACGAAAAGTCACCTTCCAGCTTTTTCGACGCGGCACCTTCTTCAGCGCCCGAGGAGGGGGAAGAAAATCGCCCACCGCAGCCGCCATCACTAAGGCGTCGCTACGAAAGAAATGCCTCCCCAGGGCCCGTTTCAGCTCTTCGACCGTGACGATGGGAATGAAACGGATCCCTCTCGGCGGAACGAGAGGAGTCGGCCCCGAAATCAGCGTCACGCGAAATCCCCTCCGGCGGGCTTCCCGAGCCACGGCATAACCCATCTGGCCCGTGGAGAGATTGGTAATAAAACGGACGGGGTCGAGCATTTCCCGCGTCGGACCGGCCGTGACAAGGATCCGCCGGATCGTTTTAATCTTTGCGGGAGGCACGCCGGCGAGAGGGGCTTAAGATTTCTACGACTCGTCGAACAATGGTCATGGGTTCTGAGATGTGTCCCAACGCTTCCTTGCCGCAGATGAGATAACCTTCAATCGGATCGACGAAATGAAACCCGAGCTTCTTTAACTTCTGAATGTTCTCCTGAGTCAAGGCATTGCGGTACATCTGGTCGTTCATGGCCGGCGCCACGAGCACGGGACGCCGGGTGGCGAGGATAATCGAACTTGCGAGATCGTTGGCGAAGCCGGCCGCCATGCGGGCGATAAAATTCGCCGAAGCCGGCGCCACCAAGACGAGATCGGCAAGCTCCGCCAAAGAGGTATGGATCACATCGTAAGGGGAATGCACGGTGAAAAAATCATCGTAAACCGGCTCTCCGCTCACGGCGCGGATCGTGAGGGGCGTTACGAATTTCTTTGCCGCCTCCGTCAGGACGGAGATCACCCGCCCTCCCTCCTCCCGAAGGGCCTGGAGGAGGTCGGGAATCTTGTAAGCCGCAATACTCCCGGTCACCACCAGGAGGATCGTTTGATTCTTCAGTCTTGACTTCAACTCTTTTTCGACTGAGCCTTTTTCGTTTCCTTATAACCCGCTTTTCCTGCCACAACTTCTTCGAGGGCAATGGTCGACACTTTCTTGGAATGGGTTTGAATCAAGGGCTGTGCCCCTTGAGCCAATTCGTTGGCCCGGGCCGCTACGGCCAAGATGAGCTTGAAAAGGCTCGTGTCCTTCCGCAAAAGTTTTTCCAACGGCATGTACGCCATCCTATTTTCCTCCTTCCCCTTGTCTCTCAAACTCTGAAATTAAGCCTTCGATCTCATGAGTCGTTTGGTCGAGATCACGGTTCACGACCGTTCGATCATATTCCCGCGCGGCCTTAATCTCCTCCTCGGCCCTCTCGATCCGCTTTTCGATCTCCTCCGCCGGATCCGTGCTTCGACTTTCAAGCCTCTCCCGAAGGACCGGGATGGAGGGGGGAAGGACAAAAATTGAAAAACACGGGATCTTCCGGCGCACCCGCCGCCGAATATTCCGGGCCCCCTGGATGTCGATCGCTAGAACCACGGTCCTTCCTTTTCGAGCCTCCTCTTCGATCGGCCTCCGGCGGGTTCCGTAATCGTAATCAAAAATCCGCGCCGATTCTAAAAATTCTCCCTGCTGCTTCAGGCCTTGAAACTCGCGCGAAGAAACAAATTCGTAGTCCCTCCCATTTTTTTCCTCCGGCCGGGGGGGGCGCGTGGTGACCGACACGGAGCGGACCCAATCGGGATGCCTCTTCAGGAGGCGTGTGAGAAGAGTCGTCTTCCCGCATCCCGACGGAGCCGAAAGGACCACCAGAAAACCTTTCTTCCTTTCACTCGATATTTTGGACTTGTTCGCGGATTTTCTCAAGTTCGGCTTTGATCGATACCACTTCTCTCGAGAGCCCAACGTCCTGCCCCTTCGCGCTTAAGGTGTTGGCTTCCCGGTTCATCTCCTGCACGATAAAATCGAGTTCTTTTCCCACTTCATGCTCTCCCTTAATTTTCTCCAAGAAAAGTCGAATGTGACTTTTCAATCGGATGAGCTCCTCCGTCACGTCGGCCCTTTCGGCGAGAAGGGCGGCCTCCTGCCAAATTCGGGGATCTTCGGCTCTCGTATCAAAAAGACTTTGGATCCGGCCGCGCAACTTCTCGTAATACGCTTGAGGTAAGCCTTGAACCCGCCCTTCGATCCGTTCGAGTCCGCCCTGGATTTTCCGAATCCGGACCAAAAGGTCTTTCGCCAACGCCCGGCCCTCCCGAAGACGAGCCTGTTGGAGCCGTTCCAGCGCCTGACCTAAAACCGGCTTCAAGAGAGACCATAGCCTTTCCGGCGAGACGGCCTTTTTCTCTACGGAGAAAATCCGGGGAAGCGATAAAACATCACTCACCGAGAGGGATCCCTTCAATTGGAATCGACGCTGAACCTTTCGGAGGGCTGAGAGATAGAATCGAAGGACTTTTTCATCCAACGTCACCTCCGCGAGGCCCGAGGCCTCCTCCTCACTGATATTGACGGTGACTTTTCCCCGCCTAATCTCGCGCTGACAAAACTCCCGAATCCGGTCTTCCAGAGGGTAAAGGGAAGGAGAGGCCTTCAGGGAGAATTCGAAGTACCGGTGATTCAAAGAGCGAATCTCAACCGACCAACCCCCTTTTTTCTTGCGGCTTGAGGCCCGGGCGAACCCCGTCATGCTGTGAATCATAAGGGCCGCGATTATAGAGACTTAGGCGAGGGATTGCAAGATTTGACTGATCTCCTCGCGAGGATTGGAACTTGCGGTAATGGGACGTCCGATAACCAAATAGTCGGCCCCCCTCTGAATCGCCTCTTTGTGGGTGAGGCTCCGGCGCTGGTCGTGGGCCTCGTTCCCCGAGGGGCGAACGCCCGGGGTCACGAGGATAAAATCCTTTCCCAATTCCCGGCGAAGAAGCGGGGTCTCCTCAGGCGAAGAAACCACCCCATCCAGCCCTGCCTTCTTGGCCAAACGGGAGAGGACCAATACCTCTTCCTGGAGAGGACGCGTGATTCCGAGTTCCTGGGAAAGCATTTTTTTTTCAAGACTGGTTAAAATCGTTACCGCAACGAGAAGAGGCTTCAGCCTCTCACCCTC
>CAZMFE010000117.1:0-3552 GCA_964565495.1 uncultured bacterium | reverse complement strand
CCACTGAGATTCTCGAACGGGAGTGCCGGCTCGAGCTCACGAGGGAGGAGGCTCGTTCGTCGGCCCTTTCGAAGGGGGCGTTGAGACCTCGAGGAGTTGCCGGAGGGGTGCTCTTTCAGTACCTCGCCCCTCACGCGAAACAAGTCTTGGTCGCTGGGGATTTTAACCAATGGGTGGGAGACCCCCTCCTCCGTCGGAATGGAGACGGCCTGTGGCAGCGGGTGGTCCCCTTGCGTCTGGGGGGGTACCGCTATAAATTTTTGATCGATGGGGAATGGGAGCTCGATCCGGGAGCCCCCCGGCAAAAAGAGAATTCCTACGGAAGGCGAGATTCCTATATCGAAATGAAGGGTTCCAAGTGAATAGTCCGGGGTCTGAAAAGAGGTTAAAGCGAGGCCTCGAGGATCTTTCGCCGCTTTTTCAGTTTCCCGTCTCCCGCCCTTTTGAGGTTCAGTTCGTGAGTATCTGTGTTCCGGACCAGGAACGGGCGACCTCTTTGGCGACAACCACGGTAGCCTCCGACTTGGTCCACCAAACGGGGCTCTTTGCTTTCCTCGTCTCAATCGCTCCCGGCGTTAACATTTTTCCCGCAAAGTCTCGAGAACGCCTCCCTTCGTTGGAGCTCCTCGACTCGAGAATTTCAAGAGTCTCCCTCTCCCACCAACAGCTTTGGAATTTGACGAGGAATGGCCTGAACGCGAGCGGCAGCTCATCCGTTTCTCGATTCCCGGGAGGAAACAGGGGTGTCCTTGTTTTCCTGGAATTCGAGCCGAGCCGATTTCAGACGCTGGGCCGGATTGCACTTCTTCTGGACCGAGTGGTTCTTTTCCCGGAGCCCCGAGTCGAGAGTCTTCGAGAAGCCTATCGATGGACCAAAATCCTCTGGAATTTGAATCGGGAAATTGAATTTTTTCTCCTTTTCCGGAGTCCCGATCTCTCGGAATCGCTCGGGGAGTTTTTGTTCGAGCGTTTTTCGCTCACCACCTCCCGTTTTCTGGGAACCGCCGCGGGCTGGTTAGGAAGTCTCGCCTTATCCCCCCCCGCCGACCGGCTTCATCCCGAGCCGCTTCTCGCCGCGGAAGGACTGAAGCGGCCCTTGGCGCCGGAGAAAAGCCGTTTTTGGCAAGCGTTGCAGAAGAGATTTCAGGGAAACTCGTTTCGAGGGTTGGTCGAGCCGCCGTTGGAAGAGATCTCCCTTTTTGCCAATCGCTTAAGTCGCGAGGAGTTGCGCGAATTTATCCAGTTCGAGCTCGACACGGCCTCTTCGAAGGGTTGGAAAACATAAATCTTGAGCTTCCTTTCCTCCTCTCGTACAATCGAGCCCATGCCCGCCATGGGAATCCAGGAAATCCTTGAGGTTTTAAAGCGAGCGCAGGAGATCGACCGGGAAATTCACCAAATTTGCGAAAAGATTTCCGAGGTCCCGGAAACCCTCCATCACCTCACGGAGGCTTTCGAGTCGGAGAGGGCGCGACTCGCCCAGCTCGAGGCGAAGCTTAAAGAAGCCCAATTGAAACAGAAACAGAGAGAAGGAGAGCTCAGCGAAAAAGAGGCTCTCATCCGAAAATACGATTCTCAACTCTCTCAAGTCAAGACCAACAAAGAATATTCAGCCATCCAACAAGAGATGGCCTCCCTCAAAGCCGATAGCTCCATCCTCGAAGATCAAATCCTTTCCCTCTTGGAGGGGATGGATCTCGTCCAGGAGGAAGTCAGTCAAGAACGTGAGCGGCTGGCGCAAGTTGAAAAAGAGTCACTCGAGAAGAAAAAGCAACTGACCGAGCAAGGCGAGACCTTGAAAGCCTCCCTGGCCACCCTCAACGCGAAGCGCGCCGAGATCGTCTCTGGCGTTTCCCCTGAGGCGCGGGAACTTTACGACAAGATCATCGAGAAGAAAGAGGGTCTGGCCATTGTCCCGGTCGAAGGAGAAGCCTGCGGCGCCTGCCGGATGGAGATCCGGCCTCAACTCCTCAACGAAATTAAACTCAAAGAAGCCCTCGTCGTCTGCGAGAACTGCTCCCGCATTTTGTACCTCGACTAGCTGATAGAGAGAAGTCAGAAGACAGAGGACAGAAGTCAGAAGGTCGTAGGATACCTTTTCCCTCCCTCTCAGTTCCTCGTTTTAGATCTACCCTCTTCCTATCCTTCTGTCCTCTGATTTCTATCCTCCCTTTTTCCCTCTTGACACCCTCCTAGAGCCTTTATATACTGCCGCCGATACATAAAGTGGGGAAAAGTGGAGAATAGTGGAGAATTAAATGTTCTACGGCGAGTACTCCCATACGCTCGACAAGAAGGGACGCGTGATTATCCCGGCCAAATTCCGCGAGGTCGTGAAGGAGCACTTTACCGAGAAGTTCTACTTGACGCGAGGACTGGATGGCTGCCTTTTCGTTTTCACTGAAGAGTCGTGGAAGAGTCAGGAACGGAAATTCAGGGAGATGCCTTTCACTCGGACGGAAGCCAGGAGGTTTAATCGGCTTTATTTTTCAGGAGCGTGCGAAGCCTTTTGTGACAAACAGGGCAGGATCCTGATCCCGGATTACTTGAAACATTACGCTGAAATTAAGGAAGAAGTGGTGATGATCGGAGTTTCGGATCGGATTGAGATTTGGGCGAAAGAGAAATGGGAAAAATTCTTTAAGGAACATCAGGGAAACTTTGAGGAACTTGCAGAGAGATTGGTGACGGAGGAAAGGGAGAAACCGAAATAGGAGGTGGAGATGACCTGCGTGATTCGTTTTCCAGGGACCCTGGATGCCCTCGAGATGGTTCGGATGAAACCTCGATTGACCCGGCTCCTGAACCGGCACCCGAAACTTCTCCTTTTAGATTTGGGCCAGACCCAGCGCGTCGAACTCGCGGGATTGGGGATCCTCGTCGACCGGATCAAGCGGCTCGGGAATGGGCATGGGATCGTCCGGTTTTCCAATGTCTCAGCCCGCGTCCACCGAACCCTCGCCCGTGCCGGGATGAATGCCTTCCTCGCATCCTGAGGCGAGAACGCACGAACCGGTCCTTTTAAGAGAGGTTCTGGTGCTTCTCGATCCCCAGCCGGGCCAAGTCGTGGTCGATGCCACTTTGGGCCGAGGAGGACATGCGCTCGCGATTCTAAAACAAATCGGGGCGAAGGGCCGATTGATCGGAATGGATCAAGATCCTGAGGCGCTCGAGCGGGCGAAGCAAAACCTCAAGGCCTTCTCCCAAGTGGATTATGTGGAACGGAACTTTTCCGAACTTGATGAAATTCTCAAATGTCTAAATCTCAACGAGGTCGATGCCGTATTCTTAGATGTAGGGGTCTCCACCGAACAACTCGAGGAGGCCTCGAGGGGATTTAGCTTTTTAAAAGAAGGTCCGCTGGATATGCGGATGGATCCGCGAAGTGCCCTGAGGGCCCGGGATCTCGTGAACGATCTTTCTCAAGGAGAACTTGAAAAACTCCTCCGAACGTATGGCCAAGAGCGGTGGGCGAAAAGAATTGCCGGCACGATTTGTCGCCAAAGAGCGAAACAACCGATTGAGACCACCGGTGAGTTGGTCCGAATTGTC
>CAZMFE010000116.1:0-3556 GCA_964565495.1 uncultured bacterium | reverse complement strand
CCATACCCTTACATTCTCTTAGGAGATGCTTACTTCCGGAAAGGCGAGCTGGATAAGGCAGAGAAATACCTGAGACAGGCGATCAAGATCGACCCTTCCATTCCTGAATCCGAGCGGCTCCTTACCGAGGTCCTCTCCCGAAAAGGGAAGCCTTAACTCGTCCGTGGCTGTGGAGAATTGGGGTCAAGCCTTGACTTTTGACGGTGTCCTTTAGCAGGCGAGATCGTGGGCTTCAAGGAAATGCTCCACTACCTGAACCAGAAAAAACCGGAGAAAAAAACCGGAGGCGTCCCTGCCCGTGCCACGCTGCAGCCCGGCACTCACAGTAACGCCTCTGTAAATGCGCTGTAAATGCTCAGAAAAAATGCTCAGAAAGGTGACGGCGCTTTTGGAAGGGGTAGCGTTTGTGTACCGTTTGTTTTACTTTTTTGGATTTTTATAAGCGCTGTTGGAAGAAGAGTGGGCCGCGAGACGACCCAGTTGGCCCTTCCGATGACCCACCTTTTGTTTTTTTTCTAACTCTTTTCTTGCAACGCAAGATTCCCTGCGGTAAATTTTGCTCAATGCCAACAATGCCAATGCTCACCATGCTCCAATTCAGAGGGAGGCATCTCATGAAATGGGATCGATCCCTTTCGCAAGTTTTGGTGCTGATCTTTTTTCTTACTCAATCTTTCCCCGGATCGGCGGATCCGGGAAGCATTCCCGTGACCGAACCCCAGCCTTTTCCTCCAGAGATCGCGGTCACGGATTCTGATGAACCCGAAGAGCCCGTCACTCCTCCTCCCCAGGCCGGTACGACTCAAGATTTTTTAAGGGATGAGGCCCCGATTTCTAAAAAGAACTCGGAACCGATTCAGACCCATTCGACGGTGACAAAGCTGGAAGGGAATCCTTTCGTCAAGACGGGCCGGGAAGCCACAGCGGACTCCACTTCCTTTAAGCAGTCCGGTTCCAATCGGATTCAGTGGAATTTCTCCCTCCGCCCCCTCGACTCCCGACCGGCCGTGAGCCATTTGGCCCTTGTCTGGAAGAACCCCGCCTCTCAAGATTTGAGTTCCCTCTCTTCCTTCTTGTTTCAGTTTCGGATTCCCTCCCGTGAGACCTGTGACCCGGCGAAGGCCTGTTTTCAGGTTCGTTTCGAGGACGCCCAAGGTGAACGGGCGCAATTTTCCGTGACCTATGATCCCGCGAAGGACGGTTCGAGTTGGTTTGACCGCATTTTTTCCCAAGCGGCGATTCTCGCCCAAACCCCCAAGTTTGATTTTACTCACATGAAGGAGATCTCGTTCCTTAAAATCCGCCCCTTCCCTCCTAAAGATCAAGCGAAGGGGAAGGGATTGCCTCCCCTTGAAATCCAGCGGGGAATCATTGACATTCAAATTGACGGCCTGGACGTGCAAGGAGAGAAGATCGCGCCCGGTGCCGAGAAACCCCTCAGTGTTCTTCCCGGCCTTGCAAAAGTGAGAGGAGTGATGAGAGGAATGGGCGAGGCCCACGTTACGACTCTTTTGGATAACAAGTATTTCATCCGCTACGATGTCCATCACGCTCAAAGACCGGGAATGGAAATTCTTTACCAAGGGAGGGGGGAGAATTTCTCTTCCTTCCGTCCCTTCGTTGTGGCCTTAAGGTCGCCCAATGAGGGGGAGACGATTCGACTCATCTTTGATGACGGGAAAAATCGGGACTTTGTGGATCTTGCGGGCGTGAAATCGGCTTGGCAATTTTGGGGTATCGACATCAACCTCCTCAGGGGCGTTGACATGACCGACATCCGAAGGATTTTGCTCGTCTCCCTCACGCAGCCGGCGAATCGCAAGGCGGGCAAATTTGTAGTCCGCATTCTGGTGGATACGACTCCGCCTGCGGGATCCGTCAAGATTGCTGAGGGGAAAGAGTTCACGAATAGCCGCCGGGTCGATTTGTCCTTGAAGGCGTCGGACGCTCAAAACGGAGTCACCCGGATGGCCTTTTCGGAGGACGGGATCACGTTTACTCCGCCGGAGGCCTTTCGGGGGAGCAGGGCTTTCGAACTGAAAAAAGGGGAGGATGGAGAAAGAAAAATTTTTGTGAAGTACTTCGACACGGTCGGAAACGAAAGCAAAACTTTCTCTGATTCGATCGTTCTTGACCAGCAGGCCCCGACGGGCACGATCTCCATCAACCATAACGCTGCCCGCACGAGCTCTCCCGAGGTGACACTCGACCTCAACGCCCAGGATGCGATCACCCCGGCCGCAAAGATCCAAATGGCCTTTTCGCAGGATGGAATTCATTTCACCTCCTTTGAGCCTTTCAAGGGTCAAAAGAAGCTGACCCTCCAGGGAGGAGAGGGAAGTAAGAAAGTGACGGTCCGCTACCGGGACCAAGCCGATAATTTCTTTGATGTCTTTAACGCCATTATCCTGGATCACCCGCCCACGGAAGGCTCCCTTCAGATCAATCAAGGGGCTTCACACGTAAATTCAAGACAGGTGACACTGAATCTCGCGGTGACGGACAAGCTTTCACCCGATTCAAAAATCGAGACGGCCTTTTCCGAAGACGGCTCCACCTTCAGCGTCTTTGAACCTTTCAGCGCGACGAAATCCTTTACCTTGAGTGAGGGGGCGGACGGCCTTCGCAAGGTTTTTGTCCGGTTTCGTGATGAGGGCGAGAATGTGATTGAGCGTTCCGACAGCATTATCCTTGATCGCACGGTTCCAGCGGGAAAGGTAGTTATCAATCAAGGGGCCTCCCATACGAATTCGGAGCGCGTGAATTTGATGCTGGACGTTTCGGACAACCTTTCCCCGGACTCAAAAATCCAAGTTGCCTTTTCGGAAGATGGGGTCCGCTTCAGCTCCTTCCGGACCTACGATGCTCACAACCCATTTTCCCTGACCGGAGAGGATGGAATCAAGGCCGTCTTCGTCCGCTACCGGGATGAGGCGGGAAATGTTGCCACTGTCTCAGACACCATTCTCTTGGATCGCCAGCCCCCCGCGGCCTCGATTGCCATCAATGAGGGATCTTCGTCCACCTCTTCGAGGAAGGTGACCTTAAAACTGCTGGCCCTCGACAACTTGACTTCTCTTGAGAATTTGAAGATGGCCTTTTCTCAGGACGGTGTCCACTTCACTCCGTATGAGCCCTTCCGTAATTCGCGGAGCTTCACCCTGACGAGGGGAAACGGGAAAAAGAAGGTCTTTGTCCGTTTCCGGGATGAGGCCGGCAACGTCTTTACGGTTTCCGACTCGATCGTCCTGAAGTAGCACCCTAAAATCACCCCGTTCTTCCCTTAGGCTCGTTTCCTTCTTAACTGCTTGCCGCATCATCTCTTAAAAATCTGATAAAAGGTTATTCAGTGAATTTCGAGCTAACTCCTTGGAAGATAAAGGGTTAGAACTTGACAAGGCGGGATTTCTCGGCTAGATTTTTGTTATGAAACCTAGCCGGGTTTACACTTCTGAGCCCGTTGCCCACTGGTGACTTACCTCGGAATTTATCAAAGTTCTTAAGTTGTGGTTGAGAGACAAAATGCCGAAAATCTTAGTGATTGATGACGAGCCGC
>CAZMFE010000115.1:0-3731 GCA_964565495.1 uncultured bacterium | reverse complement strand
TCCGGAGAATTCATCTGGAGCCGTCCTTGATAAAGTTCTACCTTGCCGCTTAAAATAACCTTCATTCCTACTCGAAACTGATTCTTCAGGTAAGCCTGGTTGAACCAGACGGCGGCAATCATTCCAGTCTCATCGCCCAAGATCATTTCAAAAATTGGCATCTGCTTAATCGGACGAATCCCCAGAGTCAAAACTTCTCCTCGGAGCGTGGCGTTTTCCGAGGGAACGACCTCACCGATCTTCACGAATCGGGACCGGTCTTCGTAGCGGCGCGGGAAAAGGTAGAAGAGATCCTTGAGTGAGCGTACGCCCAATTTTTCCAAGGCGCGAGCCCGCCGAGGACCGATTCCTCGGACGTATCGAATGGGGAGGGGTCTCTCTTCGATTCTGGGGTCCACTACCTTCTCGTCGAGAAAGAAAACGTAAGAGATCGGGTTAGGCTTTCTCCGGCGGCGAGCGCGATGCGCCAGTGGGGAAAAACTGAAATTCCTTGATGGATAAGGCGGAAATCTTTCTCTGTCTGAGCGACAGTCTCGATCGGAAATTGCCAGTAGTCGAAGGTTTCCTCTCCCGCAATTTCCAAGTGGACAGGTGACCAGCCGTCTTGAACCTGGGTTTGGCGGATTCGGTCTTCGTTTCTTTCTCGATCAAAAAAATTAAAACTCCATTCACTTCCCCAAAGGAGCTCTAAGGGCTGCGGGGTCTGACTCACGATCGTCCAAGAGATCCAAAATTTGGCTTCTCCAAATTTAATCCGGATCCGCTTTTCGAGGGCGAGCTCACCGGCCCCCGACTCCAAAGGAATTTTCCCCTCCAAGGTTAAAATCCCTTTCCCTTTTTGGCGCCTCCATTCCGGAGCATAAGCAACCTTGGTGGGATCCTTGCCGAGTGAGCGGAATTCCCCTTTCCAGAATTCTTCAAAACGAGTCTCCGGCGCGAGGAAATGGTCCAAGCAGGAAAAACGCTCGTAACGATCAAAAGCGGCCCGCTCCATCGCCTCTCGAGAGATCGTCTTATTCATTTCGTGAATGCTCCTTCCTCCCCGAGATTCTTTTTTGTCTGCAAGTTCCCGGTGATAGACTTCCTCGCGACGGGTCAACGTGTCGAGGAGATTCATCGCTGGCGGGTGAAAATCAAGTTCCGCCAACGAGCCACCCCGGTGAGGAAGGAAGTAAAAGGAGAGGGGTTGAGATTCGATCACCGCCTCCTTCCCCCCGTCCAGATTCAGATCCACAAGCGTGAAATCTGGTGACTTTTGCCTCGTTCCAAGCCGGCAGACCTCTTCCGCCCGGAGGAGGTGCTCGTAGGTACTCCTCCGCAGATGATGGAGATAAAGTCCCCCAAAGACCCCGTGCCAATAAGGACAGTTGCACTGGCCTTGCCAAAGTTCCCGTTGGGCCTTTCTTCTCTGCGTGGGATTCTTGACTCTTGCCACTCGATCACTCACCCATTTCATCTTGGAACGCATCCAATCCGCTTCCGGGTACTTCGCGAGAAAATTTTTAAAAGTCCCCCCTTGAAGGAAAACCCGAGCACGGTCCCAGAGACCCCCCGATTCGAGTTCCCTCTTGAGCCCCTGGAATTCATAAGCCTTCTGGCGGCTGAGAGACCACTCGGTCATTTCCTCATAAGAGGCATTCGGAAGATAGACCTTTTTCAAAGGCCTCCCTTTCTCGTCTTCGAGAATTTCGCTAAATGTTTTCAAGGAAATCCACGCCTGATTCTTTTGCAGGGCATCGGCAAACCGTCCGAGCCAGCCGTCGCGGTAGACCCACTGGTAGGTGCCCGGCCAGAGCCCGAATTTTTCTCCATCATCTGCGTAGGTGACAACGGAATGAGGTTCCGGACCCCCCCCGTCGCGGAGATACGCAATCGTCTCATCGGGTTCACGAAAAGGGATCACGTAACGCAAATATTTGGGAATGGGAAAGAGGTAAAGAGGAAAACCCTCTTCTTCGGTGATAAAAAAATTACGGATTTCCTGCTCGGCAAGTCCGGCGAGGGCAAAATGGGTGTCATCCACGGCCGTGTAACAGAGCCCGGCCTCGCCCGCAATCCGCGCGAGCTTCCCCTCCCAAACGCGTTCGGTGAGCCAGAAACCGTTTGGCCTTCTCCCGAAACGGCCCTTGAGATACTCATTCATAAAACGGAGTTGTCCCAAGGCATCTCGTTCGGGAACGAGCGGAAGAATCGGTTCGTAGTAACCGCCGCTCAGGAGTTCAACCTGATTCTGCTTCACGAGGCGGGCGAGCCTCCTCAAGAATTGCTTTTCTCTGGCTTCTAGCCAATCAAAGAGGCAACCGCTGTAATGGAGAGAGACACGAAAAAACTGGTGTTCTTCGAGAAACCCGAGAAAGGGTCCGTAACATTTTTCGAAGGCTTCTCGAAAAACGTTTTCAAAATTCCCAACAGGCTGGTGATTGTGGAAGGCGAGAACGAAATTCAAACACAGACCTCGTTAAACGCTGACCTCGGCGTCGCGAAGATATTTTGCCGCATCCTCCGGGGAGGTTGGATTAATGTAAAAGCCGGTGCCCCATTCAAATCCCGCCACCTTGGTCAGCCGCGGCATGATCTCAAGGTGCCAGTGATAGTCCTCATGGATGGTATGCCAGTAGCCCCGCCGGGCGACAAGGTTGGGGGCAGTGTGGAAGACATAATTGTATTGGGGGTGATTCAAGACCCTGTCTAATTTCTCCATCGTCGCCTTCAGGCACTGTGCCAGGGCCTTGACGTGGGTCCTTGATTCATGGAAATTCAGTTCGTGATGTTTCGGGAGTAAACACATTTCGAAGGGAAATCGGGACGCAAAAGGACAATAGGTAATAAAGTGTTCGTTCTCATAGACCAGTCGGACTCCCTCCTCCTTTTCATACGCCGTCATGTCACAAAACACGCAGCGCTCTTTCTGCTTATAGTAACTCTCGGATCCCGTTAATTCCTCTTTGACTCGTTTTGGAGTAATCGGCGTCGCGATCAACTGAGAATGAGGATGGCTCAAGGAGGCTCCGGCCTGGGGCCCCTCGTTTTTAAAAAGGAGGACGTACCGAAACCTCACATCCCGGTGAAGGTCCTGGATCCGGTCTTGACAAACCGTGACTACGTCACAGATTTCATCCGTTGACAGGTCCTCAATCGTCTTTTCGTGATCCGTGCTTTCGATAATCACCTCGTGAGCCCCGAATCCTGACATTTGGTCATAGATTCCCACTCCCTTCTTCGAGAGCGGAAAATCAATCCCCAGGGCTGGATACTTATTCGGCACCACACGGACTCTCCAACTCGGCCCATCCTTATGACCTCCTTCCGGGCGAAGGGCGAAGATTTCCGGGGGGGTCAACGTTTCATTGCCGGGGCAGAAGGGGCAGTTTCCCTTCCCTTTATTCTCCTTGACGTCTGGAGGGAAATCGCTGGGCCGCTTCCCCCGGGCGGTCGAGATGATCACCCATCGACCGGTAACCGGGTCTTTTCGGAGTTCAGCCATTCCCTCTTTAACCTTTCTTTGCCGGCGGAACGTTTGGCTCGGCGGCTTTCGCCTTTTCTGTAGGTACCACCGCCTGGGGTTTGGTTTTCTCCTCCGCCTTAATCTTCTCGAGGACCTTTTGGATCTCGCGCACATCCACCGGAACCGCTGGACGCTTTGCTTCAAAAAGGGAACGACTCCGCTGCGTTTCCAAGATATCCAAACCAATGCAGGTAAAAAGGAACAAGAGGGCCGATACCGTCGTTGC
>CAZMFE010000114.1:0-3852 GCA_964565495.1 uncultured bacterium | reverse complement strand
GCTGATTCATTGGGTGATGGGGGAGCGGCTTCTTGAGTTGGTCGAGAAGATGGATCCCTCGGCTTCCCTGGAAGAGACGACCCAGGAGGCGAGGGAAATTTTCAAGGAGGCCGAGTCACGCGGCTTTTCGGTGCGGACTCAGCCGACGATTGAGTTTCTCTCGAGACAGGTGAATTCCTGGATCGAAGGGCTTTTTCACGACACCAACCCTGCCTTGGTGGATAAGATTGAGCGGGTCCTGGAGTTTGCCAAAACGCTCAAGATCGAACTTCACGATCGGCTTGCCCAGGAACTCTTTTTCATCTTTGCCCAAAAGGCTCTTCGCGATCCGGCTCAATCCGAGATGACAACCGCCGTCATCCGCCTCGGCCGCGAGCTCGGTTTCAATATGGAACGGTATGAAAAAATGGCGGTGTAATCTGGTAAAATGACCTCTCACGTTCGGCGGCGTAGCTCAGTTGGCAGAGCAAGGGACTCATAAGCCCTGCGTCAGAGGTTCGATTCCTCTCGCCGCCAGTTCTCATGAAAACAGCCAATCTTCTTTCTCGGGTTGAAGCGACCCTCCAAAAATACAAAATGCTCATTCCGGGCGATCGAATTCTCATCGCCTGTTCGGGAGGGCCGGACTCCGTAGCGCTCGCTTATCTTCTCAAGGAACTCGCCTCGCGCATGAACCTTCGATTGGCCCTTCTTCATTTCGATCACCGGCTGCGGAAGGAAAGCGCAAAGGATCTTCAGTTCGTTCGCCTCCTGGCGAGCCGGCTTCGGCTTCCCTTTTACGGAGGGAGGGCCCAGAAAGTCTCCTCGTCAAAGACGAAGAATGTCTCTCCTGAAGAGAAGGCCCGCGAACTCCGTTACGCATTTTTTCGTAGCGTTGCCCGTCGGACAGGAATCCGCAAGGTCGCCTTAGCGCACCACAAAGATGATCAGGCAGAGACCGTCCTCATGAGGCTTGTGCAGGGGACGGGCCTTCGGGGGCTTCAGGGGATTCGACCGGTGGTCCGGGAAGGGGGGGTGAGTTATTTTCGGCCCCTGATCGAATTGACCCGGCAGGAGCTCAGAAGATTTCTTGCGGCAAAGAGAATTCGTTATCGCGAAGACCCGACGAATCGCTCACTTCGTTTTCTAAGAAATCGTGTGCGCCACCGGCTTTTGCCGCTTCTTGAGAAAGAATTCAACCCGAGGGTCGGGGATTTGTTGGCGCGCCTTGCGGAAACGGCTTCTCGCGAGCTCAAGGGACTGGAGGACTGGGTAGGGAAGCGCTGGAGGATCTTCGTTGAATCTAAAAAAAATGGAACCTTGCGATTGGACCGTGACCTTTTTCTTTTCCTCCCGGAGACCCTCCAGTTTCGAATTCTCGATCGGGCGCTTCAGTCCCTCGATCGACGCAGCGGACTTGACTTCAAGTCCTGGGGAACGTTGCGAGAGGGGTTCCGGAGGGGCCGTGTACGGATGACGCTTCCCCGTGATCTCGATTTGAACCTGACGGCAAAGAAACTCTTCGTACGGGTTTGTTTGCGGCAGGGGAGCGAAAAATGATACAATTACTTTAGAGCAAAGGAGGAATCAGTCTAACTCTTAGACAGGCTTAGAGTTATAAAAACAGAAGAATGAAAGATGCCAATGTGACGCCACAAATTGCAAGAAAAGTGCCTTCGGATCCCGGCCGAAGGAGGTTCATCACCTTCTTAATTATCCCCCTCGTCTTTTTCGTGATCCTCCAGCTTTTTGTCTTGCCCTCGTTTGAGCTCAAACGGCTCTCTTACAGCGAATTTTATGAGCTCGTGGAGAGGAATCCTTCGACTCATGAGATCGCCTCCGCAGAACTTGTCGAGAATACGATTCGGGGAAGGCTTCGCTCCGGAGCCTATTTCCAGGTGAATATTCCGATGAGTGATCCGGAGCTGATTCCCCTTCTGCGCCGCAATGTTCCTGAATTTGCGGTCAACGCCCCGCAGGATTTCTGGAGGAATCTCATCTATTCCGTCCTTCCGGTCATGCTCCTCATCGGATTTTTCTGGTTCTTTGTCTACCGGGGGGTTCAACAGGGGGGAGGAAAAATTTTCTCCTTCGGGAAATCGCGCGCCAAGCTCCTTTCTCCGGGAAGAAATCGGATCACCTTTAACGATGTGGCGGGGGTGGATGAAGCCAAAGAAGAACTTCAGGAAATTATTGAATTTTTGAAAGACCCCCATCGTTATCAGCGGTTAGGGGGCCGGATTCCGAAAGGGGTTCTTCTGATGGGTCCGCCCGGTTCGGGGAAAACGCTCCTTGCCAAGGCCGTGGCCGGTGAGGCCGATGTCCCCTTCTATACGATCAGCGGTTCGGATTTCGTCGAAATGTTTGTGGGAGTGGGCGCGGCTCGGGTTCGCGATCTTTTTGAACAAGCCAAGCGATCGGCCAAATCAAGCGGCCGGGGAGCGATTATTTTTGTCGATGAAATCGACGCCGTGGGGCGCCAGCGATTTGCCGGAATTGGGGGAGGTCACGACGAAAGGGAGCAAACCTTGAATGCGCTCCTTGCCGAGATGGACGGATTTGATACGCAAGCCGGCGTCATCTTGATTGGCGCCACGAATCGTCCGGATGTACTGGATCCGGCGCTCCTGAGGCCGGGCCGTTTTGACCGAACGATTGTGGTGGATCGTCCCGACGTGAAAGGGCGAGAGGCAATTCTTAAAATCCACACCCGAAATGTAAAACTCGCCAAGGAGAGCGATCTCTCGAAGTTGGCCCGTCAGACGCCCGGCTTTTCCGGAGCGGATCTGGCGAATTTAGTCAATGAAGCGGCCCTTCTTGGGGCTCGGCGGGAGAAAGACTTCGTGACTCAGTCGGAGCTCGAGGAGTCGATTGAACGGGTCATGGCAGGGCCCGAACGGCGGAGCCGGGTGATCTCAAAACGGGAAAAGGAGATTGTCGCCGTCCACGAGTCAGGACACGCCCTTCTCACTCTTCTTGTGACCGGCAAGACCGATGAACTTCACAAAGTGTCGATCATCCCGCGCGGACACGCCGCCTTGGGTTACACCCTTCACCTTCCGGTGGAAGATCGTTATCTCACCACGGAAAAGGAGCTTCGAGACAAGATCACCGTCCTCCTCGGGGGACGGGTCGCAGAGGAGCTTGTTTTCAAAGAGATCACCACGGGTGCCCAGAATGACTTGGAAGTGGCCACCAATTACGCGCAGCGGATGGTCTGTGAATTCGGCATGTCGAGGAAACTCGGGAATCTTACTTTTGGGAAAAAGGACCGGGAGATTTTTCTGGGGCGGGACCTTTTGCGGGAGAAAGATTATTCGGAAAGTACCGCGATCACGATCGATGAAGAGGTGCGTAAAATTGTCGAGGAATGTCACGTCCGGGCCACAGAGTTCCTTCAAAAAAATCTTGATAAATTGAAGAAACTTTCCGACCGTCTTCTTGAGAAGGAAACCCTAGAGGCTGAGGAGGTGAAGGGGATCGTGGGTTTAAACGGCCCGGTCTCCTCCTCATGATCTGGCGATTCTCGGGCCGGGAACTGACCTTTGAGAGAGTCAGGATCATGGGGATCTTGAATGTGACTCCGGATTCTTTCTCGGATGGCGGAGAGTTCTTTTCCGAAGGAAAAGCCCTCCAGCGGGCCCTCGCGATGGAGAGGGCGGGGGCGGATTTGATTGATGTGGGGGCAGAATCGACCCGTCCCGGCGCACAACCAATTTCAGAAGAAGAAGAACTCGAACGTCTCCTCCCTGTGATTCGTTCCCTCCGCTCGCGAACCCAAATTCCAATTTCGGTCGATACCACAAAACCCGCCGTTGCCCGGGTGGCTTTAGAAGCCGGAGCGGACATCCTTAATGATGTCGACGGTCTCAA
>CAZMFE010000113.1:0-3875 GCA_964565495.1 uncultured bacterium | reverse complement strand
AGGATCCGGAGACGGAGGCGATTCTTTTGGTCGGAGAGATTGGCGGAACGGCGGAAGAAGAGGCTGCCGAAATGATCGAAAAAAAGATTCGAAAACCGGTGATTGCCTTTGTGGCAGGGAAAACCGCGCCTCCAGGGAAACGAATGGGACATGCCGGAGCCATTATCGGCGGTGCCTCTGAGCGGGCCCAAGATAAGATTGATTGTCTCAGGCAGGCGGGAGTTCGGGTAGCCGACTCACCCGCAAAAATCGGGGAAACCGTGGAACAGGTGCTCCGCGAGAGGAAAAAATGAGGGTCGTTGCGAGCCTCTTAGGCCTCCTCGCAATGACAATCTTTTTTTTGCTGCCCAGAGAAGCACCTGCTCTCCTCCAGGCGAACCGGGTGATCTTGGTTGATGATTACGATGACCAAGACGGTTTCAATCGGTTGGGGGGAGAGAGCCGGGGGGAGGAAGGTTTTCAAGGTCAGTGCAGCGCCGGTTTTGTGGCAGGAGAGAGTGCTTTCGGCCAAACCGGGGGTTCTGTTTCCCTCAATTATGACGTCACGGCCGCCGGTTCCTTCTCCTATTTCTTGACGGAATTAGCCGTGGCAGATTTGACGGGAATGAGTTATCTTTCTTTCTGGATGAAACCGGAAAACGGTGAGGCGGGCAGAAGACTCGAATTCGTGATTGAACTTCATGAGGATACCGACCCTGACCGAAGGTATGTTTTAGGGAAGGACACCGCAGAACGAATTCCTGTTTCCAAGTTTGTTCGCCAGGTTGAGCCGGGCGGGTGGCAAAAGGTTGTGATTCCTCTTTCTCGGTTTCACCGCATTCGTCACTGGGATCGTATTCTCGAGGTGGCTTTCATTTTTGAAAATCGGTGGCGGATCGGAAAGGGGGAACTCTTGATGGACAATCTTCTCTTCGGGTCCAATTATCCGGAGGGACTCGAAGGCCGCGAGATTCCGATGCAGAATCGGGTGAGTTCGTTTAAAATAGGAGGCCGGATCGCAAATCCAGAGATGAAATTGAAACGCCAAACGTCCTCTCTCACGCTGACCTTGACCTTTGTCGATCCTTACCTTGAAGAAATCCGGTTTGAGGAAAGCAAAGATGGAAGAGACCGGTGGCGAGGGATCCGGTCCTTTTATGACCACTTGAACGGCGGCGTTTATGAAACCCCCTGGGAACTCGATCGGCGCCGGCCCAGGACGAGAACCTTGGTTCGGGCCGTCGGCCGGAATGCGTTAGGAGGTGAGACGGAACTTGCCGGACCGTACCTCATCCGCTTTGTCTGAGAGCACCACGGGACGTAATCTGGATCATCTCTACGACCAGTATCTAGCGGCCCATGAGCGGGAGGCGATCGAAGCGATCGCAGACTTTCAGGAGCGCCTCAATAAAAGCCTGCTCAAGTTCGGCCGTTTCACCATCCCCACCTTTTACAAGCCTCAAATCCTGAGTCCGAAGCAGGAGCAGCTCCTGAAACGGGTGAATAGCGCCTTGATGGAGATTGTGAACACGGCGACGAGGCTTTATTTCGAGCAGCCCAGTCTGCGTCACTATTTTCAGCTGAGCCCGGAAGCGCAAGCGTTGATCGAGATCGATCCCGGTTTTCCACGGAATGTCATCTTCGCACGTTTCGACGCTTTTCTAGAAGGCGAAGCGGTGAAAATGATTGAACTCAATTGCGATTCACCCGCCGGGGCGGGCTATGCGGATCTTTTGCAGGAGATGCTTTTTGAAGAGAAACTCCTTCAAAGTTTCTTCTCGGAGTACGCCGTGAAACGGGAATTCAGGCGAGAGCGGGTCCTCACGGGACTCTTGGAGGTTTGGGAGGAGTTTGGGGGTTACGAGGCCCCCAACATTGCCATTGTCGACTGGCGAACGGTGCGGACCCGGCCTGAATTTGAGGCGTTTAAAGAATTCTTTGAATCCAAGGGATACAAGACGACCATTGCAGATCCTCGGGAGCTCACCTACAAAGGAGGCAAACTTTACCATAAAAATTTCAGGATCCATCTCGTGTATCGGCGGGTGATCTTTGACGAGCTTTTGGAACGGCTCGATGAGGTCAAGGAATTCATTCAGGCCTACCGGGATAAAGCAGTTTGCGTGGTGAATCCGCTCCGTTCGCGTTTGGGGAGCGCGAAATCTCTCCTTTCCATTCTGACGAATCCCGAATACGACCACTTCTTCACGGAAGAAGAGAATCGAATCAAGAGAGATTATCTTTGCTGGACCCGGCGCCTGGTGGATGCCGACAAGTTCTACGGCGGCAAGAAGACGTATCTGGTGGACTTCCTGAAAGACGAGAAGGAAACCCTCATCCTGAAGCCTTCCTTTGGTTACGGGGGAAAGGGGGTGTGGATTGGCCGGGAGTCTAAAGATGAGGAGTGGAATGGGGCGATCGATCGGGCATTAAAGGGAGAATATGTGGTTCAGGAATTCGTCAATATCCCCATCCTCACGGTGCCCATCGTTGTCAACCGCAAGCTCGACTTTGCCTATAAAAAGGTCAACCTCAACTGCTTTGTGGTGGGTTCGAAATTGGCAGGGAACTTTTCTCGCTTAAGCGACGAGAGTGTCATTAACGTGGCCCGCGCGGGAGGACTGATTCCCACGATGGCGGGCGAAATTGAACCGGAACGTTGACGATTCACGTTGACTATTATCGATATTCACGTTCACCTCGGCCGATCCCGGGACGGGGCCTCCCTCACTTTGGTTGAGGTCCTCAGGACGATGACGGCGTATGGGCTCCATCGGGCTGTTTTGTTCCCCATCGATGAGGCCCAAGCGGGTCCGACCTACGAAAAGATCAATTCCCGGGTCTTAAAGGCAGCGAGTTCCGATTCCCGGCTCCTTCCCTTTGCCCGCCTGAATCCGCGTTTCCCGGAGAAAGCCTTCGCGGAGCTTGCCCGCTGCGTGAAGGCGGGAATTCGAGGCGTTAAGCTTCATCCGCGCTCAGAAAGTTTTTCGCCGGCCGAAGCGGAAGACCTCATCCACCAGATCGAAAGCGAGAGGCTTCCGATTCTTCTCCATACCTCTCATGAGAAAGGTTGTCGTCCCCTCGAATGGGAAAAGATTTTTCGGCGTCACCAAAGAATTCCCTTCGTTCTCGCCCATGGGGCGAAGGATGCTTTTCTGGAAGCGATCGCCCTCGCCCGCCGGCATCGCCACCTGTGGCTTGAGACCTCCACGCTTTCCTATTGGAGGAGCGGGATGATCGTCAGACGACTCGGCGCCTCGCGGGTGGTGTTTGGCTCGGATCTTCCTTATTCGCATCCTCGTGTGGAACGGGAAAAACTCGATCTCCTTTTGAGCTCGTCCGAACGAAGAAAAGTTTATTCGGAGAACCCGAAACGGGTCTTGGGAGAATAGAACATGGGAACCCGCCCCAAAGTTTTTAGCTTGCATGAAGCCAACGCCCTCCTCCCCGAACTCGAATGCCTCCTCACCCAACTGGAGGCCAGGCAGGAGACTTTTCACAGACTGCATGACGAGCTTTTTTTTGCGGAACTCTTAGACCCGGTTTCGCCTCCGGAAGGGGAGCTTCAGGAACTGGAGGACACGTTAGAGGAGTTCGAGAGAGAAATTGAAAAGATCAGGAGGCTCGGATGCCTTCTCCGTCATCCGGAGCGGGGGCGGGTCGATTTTCTGGCCCGAAAGGATCAAGAGTGGATCTATTACTGCTGGCAACGGGGGGAAGAACAAGTTCAATTCTACCATAGCTTGCACGGGGGGTTTTTTGAGAGAAGGCCCATTCTTTAACTTTCATTGTAACGACGCGTGGGACGCGTGCGGCAGTTCCTCCCTTCCGTCATCGCGGAGCATAAAGGTTAAAAAGTGTTGCTACCCAAAATTGTAACTGTCTTGTTTTGCAAT
>CAZMFE010000112.1:0-3882 GCA_964565495.1 uncultured bacterium | reverse complement strand
TTGTTCACCCATTTTCTCGCTCCGGAAGTCCTTGGACGAGCCAAGGAAAGGGGCCAGTTGTCCTCGTTTCTCGTCACCGTGGTTACCGATTTTCTGCCTCACTCGTTTTGGGTCAATCCGGGGACGGACCATTACTGGGTGATGAGCGGGGAAGGGAAGGAGAATTTGCGAGAGCGGGGGATACCGGAGGAGAGGATTACGGCGGCGGGGATCCCCATAGCCCTTCGCTTCCGTCCTCAAGGGAAAAAGAAGGAACTGCGCCGCAAAGAGGGGCTCGCGGAGGGACTTTTTACCATTCTGATCACGGGCGGGAGTTTTGGGCTCGGTCCTGCCGCCGAAGTTCTCGATTGCCTCGGGGAATTCGGGAACCAGATCCAAGTGATGGTGGTCTGCGGCCGGAATCAGAACCAATACCGATTCCTCGAAGGAAAACGTTATCCTTTCCCCACCCGTCTTTACGGTTTCATTTCTCACATGGATACTCTGATGGAAGCGAGTGATCTTATCATCGCCAAACCTGGAGGGGCCACGACGGCGGAAAGTTTAGCAAAAGGGTTGCCCATGGTTGTTTTGAAGCCCATTCCAGGACAAGAGACAGGAAATGCCAGACTTCTTAAAGAGAGAAATGCCTCTTTTTTTCTGGGGAAGCCGAGTGATATCCGAATCATTGTGAAGGGAATCCTGGATTATCCGATCGTCCTCGAGGAAAAAAGGCGGTCGATCGAGCGGATCGCCAAACCCGACGCCGCGCTTGAGCTTGCCCGGTTTGTGCTTAAGGAAATAGGATTGTAATGTTTTCTTGCCGAGTGAAGGTATTTCTTGAAACGATGCTTGAATCCGGGATCGAAGAAATCTTTCTTCCACGAACGGCACGAATGAAATCAGAAAAAGTTTCAAACGCCAAAAAAGAACTCCTTCAACTCCGTGAAAGGGTGATTCGCTGTACGAAGTGCGATGAACTTGTCCAGAACCGTCATTCGGTTGTTTTTGGATCTGGAAATCCCAACGCGAAACTGGTTTTTGTCGGCGAGGCCCCGGGGGCCGAAGAAGACCGGCAGGGGCTTCCTTTTGTAGGGCCGGCGGGACAACTTCTTACGAAAATGATCGAGGCCATCGGTTTAAAAAGAGAAGAGGTCTTCATCGCTAACGTCTTGAAATGCCGTCCTCCCGCGAACCGGACTCCAAAGCCTGAGGAAATTAAAAATTGCGAGCCCTACCTTGTAAAACAGCTAGCACTGATTCAACCGAATTTAATTTGTGCCTTAGGGACTTTTGCGGCCCAGACACTTTTAAAGAGGGCGACCCCTATCTCGAGCCTTCGGGGAAAAATCCATGATTATCATGGGATTCCGGTGCTCTGCACCTTTCATCCGGCTTACCTCCTTCGTAACCCTTCCGAGAAGCGAAGGTCGTGGGAGGATTTGAAAAAACTTCGTAGTCTTTTGGGTTCATAAGAAAATGCCACAGAATTTTAACCCCCTCACCCTTCCCTCTCCCCTTTTGGGGGAGAGGGTTAAAGGGGAGGGGGAAACTTGTGTCGAGATTGCCCTTCCTCTTCCTATCGAAGGGACTTTTAGTTATCTTTTGGAACCGGATCAAATCGATCGAGCCAAAATTGGGGTCCGGGTCCGGGTCCCTTTTAAGAATCGAGAGGTTACCGGTTTTCTCGTTGGATTCTCCTCCGCTCCTCCGGATCAAAAGATGAAAAGGGTCCTTGCAATCACCGATGAGGAACCGGTTCTCTCAGACCGGATCCTGCGTCTCACTCAATGGCTTTCCCAATATTATTTCTCAAGTTGGGGAGAAGCGATCGAAACGGCGGTCCCGAAATGGGTGAAACAGGGAAAACGATGGAAGCCGGAGAGGGGGAGGGGGGCGACCGAGAAGGTTGGATTTCGAGAGCCGCCGAGGAGCCCCGAGTGGACTTTGACCCCCGAACAGGAAAAGGCCTTGAGCCACATTCGGGCCGCTTTACAAGAGGAAAGCCCCCGTCCCATTCTTCTTTTCGGAGTGACCGGGAGCGGCAAGACAGAACTTTACATCCGTGCCATCGAGGAAGTCTTAGCCAAAGGGAAGGGAGCCATTGTCTTGGTGCCGGAGATTGCCTTGACGGAACAGATCCGGCGTTTTTTCTTCCATCATTTTGGAGGCGAGCTCGAGATCCTTCATAGCAAGCTTTCAGACGGTGAACGTTTCAGCGCCTGGAAACGGCTGGAATCAGGTGAGCGACGAGTCCTTCTGGGGCCGAGGTCAGCTATTTTTGCACCCGTTTCTCCCTTGGGTCTCATCTTAATGGATGAAGAGCATGAGAGTTCCTACAAACAAGACCAGTCGCCCCGTTACCATGCGCGGGAAGTGGCTCTCTGGTTGGCGAGAGAAGAAAAGGCGCTTTTAATTTTAGGGGGCGCCACCCCTTCTTTGGAATCGATGCGGATGGCAGAGGTGGGGATCTTTCAGCGTCTCGATTTGACGAGGCGGGTTGAAAACAAAGAACTCCCCGAAGTCGCCCTTGTCGATCTCAGGAAGGAAGCAGAAATTCGAAAACATTCCGTGATCCTTTCTCGACAGTTAATGAGGGAGATCGAAGCGAATGTGAATCGACATGAAGGAACCCTTCTCCTTCTCAATCGCCGCGGCTTCTCCACCCAAGTTCTTTGTCCGGCTTGCGGGGAAGTGGTGTCCTGCCGCTCTTGCGAGGTCTCCCTCACGTTCCATCAAGAGGCCAACCAGCTTCTTTGTCACTATTGTAATTTTCGACGAGATCCCCCACGAGTTTGTAAACGCTGTGCAAAGCCTCTTCTTCGCTTCACCGGATTTGGGACCGAGAAGGTTGAGAGTGAGGTCGCTCGACTTTTCCCAAGCGCGCGTGTCGCGAGAATGGATACGGACTCCATTCGTCGAAAGGGGAGCCACGAACGAATCCTCCAGGATTTTCGCAATAGAGACATTGATATCTTGGTGGGGACTCAAATGATTGCGAAG
The DNA here is from genome assembly GCA_964565495.1 of uncultured bacterium. Classification (GTDB taxonomy): domain Bacteria; phylum Omnitrophota; class Omnitrophia; order Omnitrophales; family JACQLI01; genus CAZMFE01. The sequence goes on along the minus strand of CAZMFE010000112.1, from coordinate 900 downwards.
GGGTTTGATTTTCCCCATGTGACGTTGGTCGGTGTGGTCTTAGCGGATGTCGGACTCGTGCTTCCCGATTTCCGCTCAGGCGAACGAACTTTTCAACTTCTCACTCAGGTGGCGGGCCGGGCCGGGCGGGGCGAAAAGCGGGGCCGCGTGATCATTCAGACTTACTCCCCCGAGCACCCCAGCGTCGCCTGTGCCCAAACACATGATTACCGTAAGTTTTACGAGCAGGAGATCCAAACGCGCGCCGCGCACGGCTACCCCCCGATTCAGCATTTAATTAATCTACTGGTCCGGTCAAAAGTTGAAAAGAAAGTCTATCTGTTTGCCAAAGAGCTAAAGGACCTGATGGCAAGAGAGCTCAATGCCCTGAGAGAGACCGCTCCGTTAGAAAATATTGAGCTGGTGGGCCCCGCTCCTCTCCCTTTTTACCGGCTCCGGGGACACTACCGCTGGCACGTCCTGGTCAAAGCTAGGGAGATGACGCCTGCCCAAACACTGATTCGTCAAACACTTACAGCCATCAAACGCCCTTCCGGAGTGGCCCTCCAAGTGGACGTTAATCCTCTTAACATTCTCTAGTTCTTTCTTCCGTGTTATAATTTTTTATGCCCCTTTTAAAGATAAGAACCTATCCGGATCCCGTTCTGAAGAAAAAAACGGAACCCCTCACCCAGTTTGGACCGGAGGAGCAGAGGCTTTTCGATGAGATGATTGAGACGATGGTTGCCGAAGACGGCGTCGGCCTTGCCGCTCCTCAGGTGGGAGTTTCCAAGCGAATTTTAACCGCCTCGCCGACGATGACACGAGGAGAGGAATATATCTTCGTCAACCCTGAAATCTTCGAAGCCCACGGTAGAGAACTCGGTATCGAGGGGTGTCTCAGTCTTCCCGGAATTTCAG
>CAZMFE010000111.1:0-3884 GCA_964565495.1 uncultured bacterium | reverse complement strand
CCTTCCAAGATCCACACGGGATTGAATAAATTTGTCTTGAGAAAGATCAAGGATTGAGCCTCGATGCGCTATGAGGAAAGAGTCGTTGACGAAGTGCAAGCGTTGAATGACATTGTCGATGTCATTTCCGGCTATTTCCCTTTAAAACGAAGCGGGCGGACCTTCAAGGCCCTCTGTCCTTTTCATCAGGAGAAGACGCCTTCCTTTATCGTCCATCCTGAGAAGCAGATCTTCCATTGCTTCGGTTGCGGCGCGGGGGGCGATGCGGTGAGCTTTGTGATGAAGTACGAAAATCTCACCTTTCCCGAGGCCCTCCGAAATCTGGCCGCCCGGGTGAATTTTCCTCTGCCCGAACCGTCACGACGAGCGCCCGAGGAGGTTTCAGAGTCAGAGGCCTTGTATGAAATCTACCGGTTCGCCCAAGAGTATTACTCCGAGAATCTGAGGCATCCCGAGAAAGGCCGTGCGGCTCGAGATTACCTCAAGAAGCGGGGCTTCACAGAGGAAATCTTAAGCGAGTTTCCGCTGGGGTGGGCGAGCCTCGAGTGGCGGGGGCTCTTTGAGTATTTGGTGCGCCGGGGGGTTAAAGAAGTTGTCTTGTACCGTTCCGGCTTGATTCAGCGTTCCCGGGAAGGGCACCCGTACGATCTTTTCCGAGGGCGTCTTCTTTTCCCGATTTGTAACCTTCAGGGCAAGGTGGTCGCTTTTGGGGGAAGGGCCCTGGGCGAGGAGACTCCAAAGTATTTGAATTCCCCGGAATCAGCGATCTTTCGAAAGCGCCGCGAACTTTTCGGACTCCATCTGACAAAACGTTTCCTCTCTTCGGGGGAATCCCGGATTTTGATTGTCGAAGGGTATTTCGACTTTTTGAGAGTTTACGGAAGCGGTTTTCGAAATGTCGCGGCCACCCTCGGAACCGCTCTCACCGAGGAGCATGTCCGGGTGTTGAAACGATTTGTTCCCGAGGCGGTGGTGACCTTTGACGGGGATCCGGCCGGTGAGGCGGCTTCTTTGAGAGGGCTCGAGGTCTTCCTGGAAGGGGAGATGAGCGTCAAGGTTGCGGTGCTCCCGCCGGGGAAGGATCCGGACAGCCTGATCGGAGAAAAGGGGTCCGGCGAATTTCAAAAAACTCTTGATCAAGCACACGATTTCTTCGATTTCAAATGGGAATTGCTCACCCGGCGGTATTCTCCCTCGGATGCCGCAGGACTCCTTAAGATCTCGTCCGAATTTCTTGAGACGTTTGCGAAGATCAAAAATCCGCTCCTTCTCGATCATTATTTGAAGCGATTGGCGACTCTTCTCGGCGTGGGAGAAGGTTCGCTCAGGACCAGACTCGCCGAACTCAAGCGTAAGATTCGACCCCCCGAAACGGGTTCGTCCTCTCGGCCGGTTTTGGGTTCCGCCAGCTTCTCTTTCCCTGAAGAGGGCATCCTCATTTCCTTGTTTCTCGAAGACCCCGGCCTTTGGGAGAGGGGGAAGGCCTCGCTTTCCGCCGAGGATTTCAGGCATCCGGCCACCCGGGAGGTATTTCAAATTTTGAATGAATGGGGGACGTCGGCTCGTCCGGCCGCTTACGCTCAGCTCTTCAGCCGGCTCGAGGAAGAGTCGACAAAATCATTGGTTGCCGCTTATTCCATGAAAGAGCTGACTCCCGAGGAGCGGGAAAAGGCTTTTTTGGATTGTCTTGGGAAAATGAAGCGAAGGAGAACGGATGAGCACCTGGGAAGGCTTCGCCGGGCGATCGCCAATGCTGAAGGAAGCGGTGAGAATAAGAGAGTTGATGAACTTTTGGAAGAGTACCGATTCCATTTGAATCAAAGGGGTTAGACTTTCTTAATGATTCGAGAAAGTGGCCTATTTTCAAAAGGTAGGTTATAATTTATACTTTCATGATGAGGGGCAGAAATCGCGGGCGAGGCACGAGAAAGAGAAGCGGCGGATCCTCCCCGAAGAAGGGGGTCGAAGTCTCCTTTCAGCGAACGGCCAAGCAACTGATTTCCCTTGGGAAAAAACAGGGTTTCATCACTTACGAACAGATTAACCAATCGCTTCCAACGCAAGTGAATTCATCGGAAAAGATTGAGGAGTTGATCGGAATGTTGAATCAGAAAAATATTGAGATCACCAGCGGCGCCATCGAAAAGGGTTCCAACCCTGCCCCGGAGATCGAAGAGGCCACGAAGGCTTTGGAGATAAAGCGGGAAAGGGATTTGGATGAAGAGCGCGAGGCGGTGGAGGACTACGAGCGGGTCCGCATGGACGATCCGGTACGGATGTACCTCCGTCAGATGGGTCAGATTCCGCTTTTAACGCGGGAACAGGAGATCCAACTCGCGAAACGGATCGAAGAGGCCGAGGACCATTTGAAGGAGGCGATTTATCAGACGGAAGCCGCCCGCGTTGAAGTGTTGAAATTGGCGAATCAGATTCAGAATGACGAAGTGAACTTAGAATCGATTATCGATGAGGATCACGAAGCGAAACTGGCGTTGACAAAAAGAAAACTGAAGGTTTTAACCCGCCGCCTCCGGGCCTCTCGAAAGAATACGAATCATGTTCAGCTTTTGATGCAATTCAACCTTCATGTCGGGATCGTCCAGCAAATTGTTGCCAATATCCGGGCGAAGCTGGAAGAGTTGCGTCGAAATCGCGAGGAGACCCAAAGGCTCCGCCGTCGCCGGGATCGAGGAAAGATCGGTCTCTTGATGAAGAGGAATCAGGAAATTCTTTGGGAGTTGGGCGAGCCTGAGAAGAAAATTTATGAATATTTACGGGTCATCCAGAAAAGGGAACGGGAACTTTCTAAAGCAAAAAAGGATTTGGTCGCTGCGAATTTGAGGCTGGTGGTGAGCATTGCCAAGAAGTATACGAACCGGGGTCTTTCCTTCCTCGATCTCATTCAGGAGGGGAATATCGGTCTCATGAAGGCGGTGGATAAGTTCGAGTACAAGCGGGGATATAAGTTCTCGACCTACGCCACTTGGTGGATTCGTCAAGCCATCACTCGTTCCATCGCGGATCAAGCCCGGACGATCCGGATCCCTGTCCATATGATTGAGACGATCAACAAATTCTTCCGCGCTTCTCGTCACTTGGTCCAGGAAACGGGAAGGGAGCCCACCCCCGAGGAAGTGGCACGGGTGATGAGAATGCCAGTTGAAAAAGTCAAAGGAATCCTCAAAATTGCTCAGGAGCCCATTAGTCTTCAGACACCGATTGGGGATGAGGGAGACACGACCTTTGGTGATTTCATTGAAGACAAGTCGGCTGTCTCGCCGGCGAATGCGACCGCTTACAGCATGCTCAAGGAGCAGATGGACGATGTCCTCAATACCCTCACAGAGAGAGAGGAGAAGGTCTTGCGGTTGAGGTTTGGAATTGGAGACGGCTACCCTCGGACTCTCGAAGAGGTGGGGCAGATTTTTAACGTGACCCGCGAACGGATTCGGCAGATCGAGGCCAAGGCTTTGCGGAAACTCCGTCATCCGACCCGGGCGAGGAAATTGAAAAACTTTCTCGACCTTAAACTGAACGAGTAGAATTCGATCGATGCCAACGGAAAAAAAAGGAAAACGCATCCTCATTGTGGATGATGAGGCCTCGTTCCGCGAAGTCTTAAAAGCCCGCCTTGAGATGTTTGGTTACGAAGTCTCAACCGCGCCCAATGGCCGGGACGGTTGGCAAGTGGTTCTCACTTCCCCTCCGGATCTCGTTCTTCTTGATATTCGGATGCCTGGAGAAGACGGCTTCACCTTCCTTCGAAAACTTCGCTCCTTTCGCGATCCCGAAGATATGCTTCGTGAGGAACGAACCCGAAACACACCCGTGATTGTGGTCACAGGCACCGGGGAGGGGATGAAACCCCTTTTTGAACCAGAAAG
>CAZMFE010000110.1:0-4023 GCA_964565495.1 uncultured bacterium | reverse complement strand
ATCTTCGCATCTTCCCGGAATCCGATCGATTGCTTCGAGCCATTCCCCCTTTGAAGGAGAAACTCCAGATGAACATTGAACTGGCATGCCCGGCCGACTTCATCCCGGAACTCCCTGGCTGGGAAGATCGCAGTCTGTATGTCACCACCGAAGGCTTGATCGCTTATTATCACTATGACCCCTATGCCCAGGCCCTGGCCAAGATCGAGCGGGGTCACAACCAAGACCTCCAGGATGTCCGCGCGATGATCACTCGTGGTTTGATTGAGTCGAAGCGGATCCATCACTACTTTGACGAAATCGAACCGCTCCTCTACCGCTATCCTGCAATTCATCCGCCTTCATTCCGCCAAGCCGTGGAAGCGATTCTGAGCGAGTGACACTAAGAACCAAGCATTGAGAGCTTCCCAAGCTTGTGATGCGGGTTCGATTCCCGCTAGCCGCTCCAATTAGAAAGAGTAGCCTGTCCCCTTTTTTTCTTTTCACTTGATTAATTCCCGCGGCAGGGTATCATAAACTCGCTTTTTGAAAAAAGGGAGAGCGAAGGGGTCGGGTCCAAAAGGCTTTATCTCAAAAGTTTATCTTTCCCTCCCGATTCCAGAGAATTTCCTCATTGCCGAGGAAGCTTGTCTTCCTCAATCACTCCGGAGCGTTCTTTTGACCATGGAAGAACGGCGAGAATCAGGCCTCCTCTTCGGGAGAAAAGAGATCTTAGACCGCCTCGAGCAACGTCTCGAGGGATTGAAAAAGGGTTACCGACAAAACGTGAGTCTTGTCGGGCCTCGCTTCATTGGAAAAACCTCTCTCCTTTGCGCCTTCCTTGAGAAAGTCCGTCACGATCACCCAGAGATTATTCCGATCTATATTCTGCTGGCCCCCGGCGACTTCGATGATTTGATTGAACGTTGGCTCGGGGCCCTCCTTCAGGGTCTTCTCACCTCCAAGGGAATTTCCTTTCCCGAGGAGTTTCAACCCTTGATGAAGATCTCTCGCGAATATATTCCCAAGACACTGGAACGGATGCGGGAAGTCAAGAGACATGCTTTTCAGAAGAAAACGGCCCCCGCCTTTCGAGAGCTCTTAAGTTTGACGGCGATCCTTGGCGAAGAAACGGGCAAAAAAATCCTTCTGATGCTTGACGAGTTTCAATCTCTGGAGACCCTTGACCTCGCCGACCCTTTTGGTCTCTTCGGCAAGGAGATGATGGTTCAAAAAGACACCCTTTATCTCGCTACGAGTTCGATGCCGCACAAGGCCCAAGAGATTTTTGACGATCGGCTTTCTCTCCTTTTCGGAAATTTTGAGGTGATCGAGGTGGGCTCTCTCGATTTGGCGGCGATCCGTGGTTGGATCCGAGAGCGATATCCGGAAGTGAAGATTCCGGATTCCGACCTTCGGATTCTTTGCCATTTGCTGAATCACCACCCCTATTACTTTGAACTTTTTCTGGAGGGGGCGAGGATCGAGTTGCTCCGCTTCCCTCAAAGTGGCTGGAATCAAAACTTTTTGGTCGAGACCCTCACCCAAACGCTCTTTTCGGATCGAGGGCTCTTGAATCGTCATTTTGAGTTTGAGCTCCAAGCCCTCCTCGGCCTGGGCCGCACCCCCCGCCCCCTTGTGAAGGCCCTGGTCGCGGTGGCGAGCGGCAGGGCGAAACTTCTTCAGATCGCATCCTACTTGGGAAAAAAGGTCCCTGAGACGAAGAAGGTCCTTCAGAAGCTCGTGGGGGAGGGCATTCTGGAGAAGCGGGGATCTTTTTTTTGTCTGCCTGATCCGCTTTTTCGATTCTGGTTGAGGAACGTCTTCCAGGTGAAAGACCGCGAGCCCGATCCCAGCGGCGAACGGGCACGAGCCTTTTTTCAAGCTCGGGCGAGGGAGGAAATCCGGAAGATCGAAGAGGAAGACCGCAAGGACTTGACCGGTCGGATGGAATCGCTCTTTCGGGAATTCCGCAACGATGTGGTGGAAGTGTCGCATAAAAAGATCAAGTGCCCCGCTTTTATGGAAATTGCAAGCCGTCCAACCAACGGAAGGTTTTTCCCCCTTCTCGGCCAAACTTCGCAGGGGCGTTGGATCTGTCAAGTCTTTCAGGACCTCGTCACGGAAGCAGACGTGTCGGGCTTTGTCGAAGAATTGAAAAAGTTTCGTCGGAAGATTCAACGAAAGGTAATGATCGCGCTGGCAGGAATCGACCTCAACGCGAAATTGATGGCTCAGGAAGGAAAGATCCAGATTTGGGACCTCGAAAATTTAAATGCACTCCTTGAACTTTATGGTAAGCTAAAAGTGATTATTTGATGAATCGGATCTGGGCTCCTTGGCGGAAGCGTTACATTTCAGGCCGCGAGCGGACTCCCGGTTGCCTCTTTTGCCGCGCTCGCCGCTCTTCTCCAAAAAAAGACAAAAAGAACTTCCTTCTTCATCGCTCCCGCCACACCTTCCTCCTCCTGAATCGGTATCCCTATACCAATGGTCACCTGATGCTGGCCCCGAATCGCCATGTGGCCTCTCTGGAGCACCTCGAAGACGAGGAAAGACTCGATCTCTTGAGGCTTTTGGACCTTGCCTTGAGGCTCGTCCGGCGAACGCTTCATCCCCACGGTTTCAATATTGGACTCAATTTGGGCCGGGCCGGCGGGGCGGGGATTCCTGGACACATACACCTTCATGTGGTGCCGCGCTGGGAGGGAGACACCAATTTCATGCCTGTCCTCACCGGGACGAAAGTGGTCTCTGATTCCCTCGAATCCGCTTATGCCGAGCTTCACCGGGCGCTGAGATCGTTGAGGGTGAGATAATTCAGCGGACGCTCGAGGGGTCATGAAGCGGGGGAGAGAATTTGCGGAGACGGAAGAGGAGGCCCGGCTCGCTCCTTACGCCATCCGGAGCCGAGATTCCCGGGGAAGGGCTTGGCCAGAAAAGGAACACGAGCTTCGCACGGTATTCCAGAGGGATCGGGACCGCATCATCCATTCCACCGCTTTTCGCCGCTTGCAGTATAAAACCCAGGTTTTTGTCAATCACGAGGGAGATCACTATCGGACCCGCCTCACTCACACTCTGGAGACTTGTCAAATTGCCCGCACGATCGGTCGAGCCCTGGGCCTGAACGAGGATCTGATTGAGGCGGTCAGTTTGGCTCACGATCTCGGCCATGGGCCGTTTGGTCACGCCGGAGAATGGACCCTTTCAGAGTTAATGAAAGGGCACGGCGGTTTTGAGCACAATGTCCAGTGTCTCCGCATCGTGGAAAAACTGGAGGAGAGTTACGCCGAATTTCGGGGGCTCAACCTCACCTTCGAGGTGCTTGAGGGCCTGAAGAAACATCCGGAAAAGTTTCCGGGGGGTCGAAGAAACCGTTTTCGTTCGGTGGAAGCCGAAGTTGTCGACCAAGCCGATGAGATCGCTTATACCTGTCACGATCTGGATGACGGTCTGAGGGCCCAGATGATTTCTGAGGAAAAGCTTCAAGAGACCGCTCTCTGGCGCCAGACTCAAGGCTACATTCGAAGGAAATATCCCCGGATTGAGGAAGGTCCTCGAAAGCGGCTCGCCATTCGCCTGCTGATTAACCAACTGGTCATGGATCTGGTGGAAGCGACGCGCCGCCATTTGAGGCAGCTCCGGGTGGAGGGGGTTCACGACCTCGAGAAAGTGAGGGGTCCTCTCGTGATCTTTTCGCCGTCGCTTGTGAAAAAGAAAGAGGAGCTCAGGCAGTTCCTTCACACCCACCTTTACCAGCATTATCGGGTCGTTCGAATGACCGACAAGGGACAGCGCTTGATTCGAGGCCTCTTTCAGGCCTATCTGAGGAAACCGGGGCAGCTCGCGCCGAGCGTGGTTGAACGCGCTAAAAAGGAGGGTCTTCATCGAGCAATTTGTGACTATATTGCGGGGATGACCGACCGCTATGCCCAAGATGAATACCTGCGTCTTTTTGAACCCTATGAGCGGGTCTGAACGATAGGTATAATATCTGTCTCTTATACACATCTGACGCTGCCGACGATCTTACGCGTGTAG
>CAZMFE010000109.1:0-4041 GCA_964565495.1 uncultured bacterium | reverse complement strand
AAGACCCATACTTTGGGAGATGAAATGATTTAGTTTGCGCAGCGATTTCATAAGTAAGTGGGATCATTGCCGATACCCCACTCCTACGCCGTCGCGGATGGGAAGGAGGGTAGCGAAATAGTCAGGATCGTGAAAGAGAAGGTTCGTAAATTCCTTGATTCCAAGGGTCGCCGGCTCCTCGCTCTCCTCCAGGACCTGCCCAAACCAAAGGAGATTATCCGCCATGAGGAGCCCTCCTTTGCGAAGATGAGATTTTGCTTGTCGATAGGCCCGCGGGTAATTTTCTTTGTGGATATCAATGAAGACAATATCAAACTCCCCACCCGCCTTGTCGATGAGCTGGGTGCCGTCTCCCACAAGAAACTCAGATTTCTTTGCCAGCCCTCCGTGTTCGAAGAATTCTTTTGCCAACTCGGAATTTTCCCGTGAGGTTTCTGTCTGATAGATCTTTCCCTGAGGAGGAAGGGCCTTTGCAAACCAATAGGCCGAGTAACCAAAGCCGGAACCCATTTCAAAGATTCGCTTCGCCTGGACCAATTTCGTGAGCAGGTAAAGAACCCGGCCTACCTGCGGGCCCACAATCGGGAAATTGCGAGCCGCCCCCAACTTTTCCATTTCACGAAGCACCGGATCTTCGGAAGGGAAAAGGCCTTCAATATATCGGTCAATTTCCCGATCCACGATATCCATAAGAATTGGATTTTCCAGAATTTCATCTTCAAAAGCAAGCGCAAACTGAATATCGGCAGAAGAATTTCTCTCAGCCTCTCGGCGCTCAGAGGCTCCTGATTCGGCAAAGACTAAGGGCGCTTCGCCGGGGGTCCCTCGCTGTTCCCGCCAGAAGGCGTGGCGGGCCAGCGCTTCCCCCTCCGGCGAATCGCCCAAGTTTTGCCTGCCCGTCCGGCAGGCGGGCACGAATCCTCCGCCATTCGCGCCTCAAGGCTGGAGAAATTCTCTTACCGAAAGGAGAAAATTTGTTTCTCCCGAAGCAATCAGGGCCGAAGGTAGTCCTAGAAATCCTGGGATTCCGGGGATGGGAAAACCCGGCCAAGAGTACCCAAGTGAGGGACCGGGTGGGCCCCATCCACGGAATCCCTTGGATTTCTTGCGTTAAGGCCCCTGCCTGCCGGCAGGCAGGGCGCGGAGGGGGGAACAAATTTTCTCCTAGAGAGACAAAGTAGAATTATAATTAAAATATGGCTGTGGCGGATAAGGAGACGGTCGTTCAAATCCTGGAGGAAATTGGGACCTTGCTGGAGCTCAAGAATGAGAACCCCTTCAAGGTCCGGGCCTATCACAATGCCGCTCGAGTCCTGGAAGGCCAGCCGGAAGACCTCAAGACCCTCATCGGAACCGGCAAGCTCGAAGAGCTCAAAGGAATCGGCGCCGGGATTTCTGAAAAGATTCACGAGCTAGTTCAAAAGGGAAAGCTCAAATATTACGAAGACCTTAAAAAATCTTTCCCCCAGGGAATTTTTGATATGCTCCAGATTCAGGGTCTTGGTCCCAAACGGGTCAAGATTCTCTACGACAAACTTAAAATCAAGTCCACGGCCGAGCTAGAAACCGCCTGCAAAGAAAACAAACTCCTCACTCTCGAGGGTTTCGGCGCCAAGACCCAGGACAATATTCTCGAAGGCATCCGACACCTCAAAAAGTCGGCAGGACATTTTCTGATTTCTTTTGCCGCCAAAGAAGCTCAGGGGTTCATGGGTTACCTGAAGAAAAAAAATGGGATTCAGAAAATCGAAGTCGCCGGTTCGATCCGTCGTCACAAGGAGGTGGTGAAGGATATTGATATCCTCGTGACGGCCAAAGATCCGGCGAAGGTCCATCGGGCCTTTGTGAAATATCCCCAGGTGGAAAATGTGCTTGCTCATGGGGATACGAAATCAAGCGTCACGCTGAAATCAGGAATTAATTGTGATCTTAGGACAGTTTCCGAAAAAGAGTTTCCCTTTGCGCTTTACTACTTCACCGGCTCCAAAGACCACAACGTCGCCATGCGCACGATCGCTAAAAAGGCGGGCTACAAGATCAACGAGTATGGACTCTTTAAAGGGAATCGTTTTATTCCCTGTGAGGATGAGGAGGCGATCTTTAAGAAACTCGGTTTTCATTACATCCCGCCCGAACTCCGCGAGGGTGAAGGAGAGCTTGACGCGGCCCAAAAGGGGGATCTCCCCGAGCTTGTAAAACCAGAGGACATTCGGGGGGTCTTTCACGTGCATTCGACTTACAGTGACGGGGTGGCGGCGCTTGAAGAGATGGTTGCGGCCGCCGAGGATTTAGGCTACGAATACGTTGGGATTTCAGACCACAGCCAGTCGGCCAAATACGCCCATGGGCTTGAGCCGGCCCGTCTCAAGAAACAAGAGGAGGAAATCGACGAGCTTCGGAAAAAGTATAAAAAAATCCGAATCTTCTGGGGGATCGAATCGGATATTTTGGCGGATGGAAAGCTGGATTATCCGGACTCGATTTTGGCTGGGTTTGATTTTGTCATTGGGTCCATCCATTCCCATTTCAATCTTTCTGAAAAAGAGCAGACGAATCGGATCCTTCGGGCCATGGACTCAAAATACCTCACCTTTGTGGGCCATCCCACCGGGCGGCTCCTCCTGGGGAGAGAGGGCTATGCCGTGGATCTCCCTCGAGTGATTGACGGGGCGGAGGAGAAAAGAGTGACGATGGAATTGAATGCCAATCCCCACCGCCTTGATCTTGATTGGCGCTTTTGCCCTTATGCGAAAAAGAGGGGAGTCCGGGTGAGCATCAATCCCGACGCCCACTCCAAGGAGGGTCTTCGGGACACGGTTTACGGCGCGTGGATTGCGCGGAAAGGTTGGCTTGAGAAAAAAGATGTGGTGAATACCCTTCCCGTGGCCGAAATGGAGAAATTCCTCAAGAAAAGACGATGACCGTCACAGAACTTAAAAAAGAGACGATCGGTCAGAAAAAAGCGCGGGCCAAAAAGATTCTCGCTACCCTTCGCAAAGCTTATGGCCCGGTGGGATGCGCGCTTCATTTTACAAATCCCCTCGAGCTCCTGGTGGCGGTCATCCTCTCCGCTCAATGTACCGATAAGCGGGTCAACCTGGTAACCCCTTCTCTTTTTAAGGAATACCGGACCGTCCAAGATTACGCTAAAGCCGATCTTAAAACGTTTGAAGAGGAGATCCGCTCCACCGGTTTTTATAAGAATAAAGCCAAAAATATCATTGCCTGCGCGAAGGAGATGGTAACCAAACACGGCGGAAAAGTTCCCCACACCCTGGAGGAGCTGGTGAAGCTTCCCGGCGTCGGGCGCAAGACGGCCAACGCAGTCTTGGGCAATGCCTTTGACGTGCCTGGCCTTTGCGTCGACACCCACATGGTCCGAATCAATCAAAAGCTCGGCCTCACGAAAAACAGCGATCCGGTGAAAATCGAATTTGATCTGATGCCCCTGGTTCCCCAAAAGGAGTGGACCCATTATTCTCACCTTATGATTCACCACGGCCGCGTCCGCTGTTTTGCGAGAAGACCCGACTGCGCCCATTGTTCCATCAACGGTCTCTGTCCTTCCCGCGAGGACCTCAAAAGGGGCCGGGCCCCTTTTGATTCTTTACCCTCCCATGATTTCCTCTCTACAAGTTAAATCCCTTGCCCAGTCGTTGGGTTTTGACGCTTGCGGGATGACGCGGGCGGAACCTCTTCCAGAAGCTGAAGAAAGGATGAAACTTTGGCTTCGCGAAGGTCGTCATGGGGAAATGAAATACCTTGAGAATTTTGAGGAGAGGGCGAGGGGCTTTTGGGAAAATTTTCCCGAGGCGAAAAGCATCATCGTGGTCGGAGTGAATTATTATTCCACCCCATCCTTCCGTCATTGCGAGTCCGCCGAAGGCGGCCGAAGCAATCTGACCGAAGGTCATCCTGAGCGAAGCGAAGGATCTCGCGATCCTTCGGCCGCTCCGCGGCCTCAGGATGACGCAGGGCGTCAGATTGCTTCGGCAACACTTGGAACACCGCCTCGCAATGACAGCCAGTTAAGAGGACGGG
>CAZMFE010000108.1:0-4074 GCA_964565495.1 uncultured bacterium | reverse complement strand
TAAGGTCAGCAACCACCGCATCAGGATTTTCCCCCAAGAATCTCATAAGGTCCCCCAAATTTCTAATTTGGTCCACCTTCGCATTGAACTTTTCACCGCCATACCTAGTCTGGATCTGGATTCGGGAGAGGGGGCGTCTATATCCGACTTCGGTCTTTTCTTTATGGGGCGACAACCCAATCAAATCTCGAATCAATTCAACGGAAGCCTGAGGCCACTGGCTTCTCGAGGCAAGTCGCATCTCAAGTTCTGCCAATTTCTCCGGGCCTACCAATTGTTCTGTGAGAAATTGTTTTAGTTGGAGCTCTCCATAAAGCTCCAAGGTTTTGATTTCATCACGGCTCATAAATCTGACGAGCTGTTCGATTTCATCCATGGCCCGTCGGGAGGTTTGAAGGAGAATCTGTTGCTGTTCCTCTGTGAGTCGTCCACGGAAGGGCCGAATGTCACTTCCACCCCGGCCAAACCGGTGCTTTTTGAGAAAGCCCCCAAGATCCGCAAGAATGGCTTCCTTCGCAAGAGGAGCAATTCCACCTTTCTCCGTTCCCTCCGGGAGCTCCCACACCTTTCGGATAAACTCGTGGAGATTATCCACGGATACCAAAGCACCGAATCGCTTGTTTTGTACAACTCGGTGAATTAAGATCCGCGCGGAGTGGAAGAGACCGCGGACTCGCTGGTTGATGGGGAGTTGAGAATCTGGTTTGTTGTTGAGAAAATGAATGAAGCCGCGCGGCACGACTCGCTCAACGACTCCGTCAATAAATTGTTTAAGTCGAGGGGAAGGTGGAAGGATCCCTTCCGGTTCTGCTGGTTTCCTTTTTTGGATGTACTCCTTATAAATTCTTTCCAGCCCTAAAAATTCTGCCGGACTCATCAACGATCTAAGGAAAATGTTTCGAAGTGCAGCCTTGAGTTTTTCTTTGGGATCTTCAATCGTTCTGATTTGGTCGATCGTTTGCTGTATCTCGGGGGAGGGCGTCCCCGGCTCCACCTCGATGAAATCGTGGTCCTCCTCTTCGGGTTCCACCCGCACCTCGGCCCGCCACAAAGCTTCGGCGGGCTCTCGGTCCGCACCTGTCCGCCGTGCCTTTTGGCGGACCTCGGCGCGGCGGAAAGGTTGTTCGGCAAAGTGAGTTGTGTTATCATTAATTTCGTTATGAGCACCGCGATTCAAGCTCAAATCCCCAAGCCGATTGTGAAGGTTTTGACGAGGCTCACGCCCTCTGAAGTCAGGGAAGTCTTGCGCTTCGCGTTGTTCCTTAAGACGCGCGCCAGAATTGACCTCGACCAAGCGTACTTTTGGACGCGAGATTGGCAGAAAATGGAACGGGCGGCTGTCCGCGACAAAAGGCGAGGCCGGATCATCGGCGACGGGACGCTTGAAGGTCTCCTTTCTTCTCTCCGTTCGTGAAGGTTTTTGCCTATGAGAGCTTCCGTCGATACTACCGAAAACTTCCCTCCTCCATTCAAAAGAAGACGGATAAGCAGGTAGGCCGACTCTCCCAAGACCGGCGCCATCCCTCCCTTCATGTGAAAAAGATCCAGGGGACACGAAACGTATGGGAAGCTCGCGTGGATATCCAATACCGGATGTCATTTGAAATCCTTGGAGACTCAATTTACCTGCGCGCTGTTGGGAATCACGATGAGGTCCTAAAGAACCCCTAACCCTCCGCACCTCGGCGCGGCGGGGGGAGGGGGGGTTCGCCAAGAGATTGATGACCTTCGTTAAAAGGACACGCTGGAGCGGGGGATCATAAAGACCATATTGGTTAAAGATACGAACCACGTCTCCGATCTCCCCTGAAAGATAATCCTCGGCAGGCGGGGCGGGGGCGCTGCGGCCCGGTTTTGGTTTCGGGATTCTTTTCAATAATTGCTTTTGTTCTTTGATCCACTGCTCCACGGCTTCTTTGCTTCGAACTCGCCGAGGGAGGGTGCGGATGCCTTCGGTGAGAGAATCTAAAATCGCCTGGTAGGCTTCTTGAAAAGCTTGAGTGCGTCGGACCTTGTTCAAAGGAGAACCGAGGGCAAGATGGTAAAGGAGTTCGAGGCTGCGGGCTAAATTCTCAGTCGCTTCAGGATCGGGAAGTAAATCAAGAAGCGTGACGGGAAAGAAAAAACCAAGGCTTTCATAAGCCTTCGGAAAATCTTGGGCTTCCAGGGCCTGCTTCGCTTCCTCTAATGGAATCACGCCGGGGTTCCTCAAAAGATTCTTCATTGCATCAATGGTCTGGCTGATTTCGAGAACCGCTTGACGAACCTCTTCGGGTGAATTATGGCGCCTGAGGCGCCTTAAGACCTCCTTCGGTGCGATCTCCTTCGTGCGAACTTCCGATCGGACCCTCCTTCTCCTCAAGTCGCGGAAATAAGGAGTCATCTCCCAGTGCTTTTTTCCTTCTCCGGGAAAGCGTTTCTTTGAAATCTCCAGAAAGGCCGATTGGACGATTCCCGCCTCGGTCTTGAGCCACCGGCCTTGGCTCACTCGAACCTCGGCCCGCTGCGCGAGCTCGATATTCTCAAGCTGGGCCAGTTCCAACATTGTCTTTCGATAAATCTCAGAGTCGATCTGCTCCTCCATCCGCGGGGAGATAACGGCATAACCAAAACCTTTCTCCTTGAGACGTTGAGTGAGGCCTGCGGTATGAAATCCGCCGGTGACGAGGATCGCCTTGGTTTCTCGGCGAGATTTCATTTCGCGAATGAGGGTTTCAAGAAAAACCGATTCGCGGCGGCGGACGAGGCGGTAAAAATGAAAAGCGGAGACAACACTTGAAGAGAAAATTTCTTCCCCCTCCGCGCCTTGCCGGCCGGCAGGCAGGGGCCTCACTAAGAGAAATTTTCTCCGTAGTCTTCGCCATTCTTCCCGTGTTAACTCAAGGTTGAGGAGTTTTTTAAGAAGAACAAGTTCCTCGTAACGCTTTACAATCTCGCGCTCTTTTTCTGATTGGATTCCGTGCTCGATCAGGGGCTTCCAGAGACGATCGAGTTCTTGAGTCAACATTCGCCCATCCAGTTCGGAACGAAGAATGAGTGAGGCCATCCAACGCGTGAAATTAGGATAATCTTCGAAACGAAATCCGCGAGGGAGGGATTTTTGAAGGAAATGCTCGAAGGCGGAACGGGGATTGTCACGGCGAAGTCCGAAGGACCGAAGCAATCCCGTTTCAGAGATTGCTTCGGCAACCTTTGGAATACCGCCCCGCAATGACACGACCATCTGTCCTTTCTCCTCCTCCAATTTCTCCCGATTTAATTCCTTTTCGAACTCTTGAAGCGCGTGGAGGCGGACGAGCTGGGGCCACTGGAGTTGAGAAAAAGGGTCTTGGAAATCGAGCCCGAGTTTCTTCTTTGACTGAGCCGAGAGAAAATTCACAAGGCCGAGAAAATTTTTCCGGTTCTCCTGAAGGCCGAGCCAGTTTTGCACCAGTTCGAGCAGATCTTTCGAAAGAATCCTTGAGGCCTTTTGATTGAGTCCGAGCTCAATTTCCCGAAGCGCGGCATTGTTCTCTTTGGAATTTCGGAGAACTTTTTTGAAGTTTCTATAGGCAGCCCGGTAAAGGCGGGGTTTTTCAATTCCAAGAATTTCTACTTTTCTCGGCTTCTGATCCAAGAGGAAAAGGTCAACACCGGTGTAAAGCCCTTTTTCGAGAAGGAGATCGGCCATCTTGGAGTTGGAGCCGCGGTCGGGAAAGAAATGGAGAAGCTCGGGATCGAGTGTCTCCACCGCCCCCTCGGCAAAAATCAGGCGGATTCCCAACGAATCGTGAAGGAACCAGAGAATTTCTCTGACCTTCTTCTGGGACTCGATATCGCCGTGGGCGGTTGGGAGATGAAAAATAAAAGGAACGGAGGGTCCCGCGGCGTTTGGAATGTGGAATTCCTCCACCCGTCCTATTTCCTGAGGAAGGTTCAGCTCAAAATGAGGGTAGGGAATTTCCTCAGGAAGAGGAGAGGGGGGTTGGGCAAGGGTGGGTGGGATAGAGTTTGTAAAAAGGAAAAAGAATAGGGTAAAAAAAGCCGTCGTCCTCGGGATCAGAGCTGTCTCTTATACACATCTGACGCTGCCGA
>CAZMFE010000107.1:0-4119 GCA_964565495.1 uncultured bacterium | reverse complement strand
TGCGTGGTTTCGGGTATCCGGTGGTGTTTGACGCCACTCATTCGGTTCAGTTGCCGGGAGGAGAAGGGATCCGGACGGCGGGACGACCCGAATTTATTCCGACTCTGGCGCGCTGTGCCATTGCGGGGGGGGCCGATGCCCTTTTCATGGAAGTCCACGAAAAACCTGCAAAAGCCCTTTCCGACGGTACCAACATGATCGCGCTCACGCGGCTCAAGAATCTTCTTGAAGTGTTGGTGGCGATCCGACGGGCAGCCCCCGTTTTGGATGGGAAAGGTTAGTGGGGCGAATTGATGAAGCGCGAGGTGGGCGGGAAATCGGCGATTCAAGAAGCGCGGCGGATCCTCAGGATCGAAGCCGAAGCGATCCGGGGCTTGATTCCCAGAATCGGAAAGAGCTTCGAGGAGGCCCTCGAGCTTTTGTACGGATGCCGGGGACGCGTGATCGTCTCTGGAATGGGGAAGGCGGGATTCATTGCCCGCAAAATCTCTGCCACCCTCGCGTCCACCGGGACGCCGAGCCTTTATCTTCATCCGGCCGAAGCCTTCCACGGAGACTTGGGAATGGTGATAGCGGAAGATCGGGTTCTCATCCTTTCTCATAGTGGTGAGACGGAGGAGGTAGTTCAACTCCTTTCCCCGCTTAAAAGGATTGGCGTCAAGCTGATTGCTCTCACGGGAAACCCTCGTTCTACCCTGGCCAAGAATGCGGATGTGGTCCTTGATATTTCCATCGACCGAGAGGCTTGTCCCTTGGGCCTGTCTCCTTCGACTTCGACCGCCGTCTCTTTGGCAATGGGGGATGCGTTAGCGCTCACCCTTTTGAAGATGAAGGGATTCCGGCAGGAGGATTTTGCCTTTCTCCACCCCGGGGGTCATCTCGGAAGGAAACTCCTCAAGGTGAAAGACCTTATGCGGAAAGGAAAAGACCACCCCATTGTTTCCCAGGAGATACCGGTGAAAGAAGCCCTCTTTGCCATCACGCGGGCCCGGGCAGGGAGCTGCTCCGTTGTGGATGGCTCGCGAAAGCTCGTCGGGATATTTACGGATGGGGATCTGCGTCGCCAGCTCCGTGAGAACGGTGAGAAGATTCTTCTGACTCCGATCCGCAAGGTAGCCACCCTCAAACCGATTGTCGTGAATCAGGACCGGTTGGCCGCAGAGGCACTTCACCTCCTTCGGGAAAAGAAAGTGGATGAACTCCCGGTGGTGGATAACGAGGGAAGGGCGGTGGGGCTCTTGGACGTCCAAGATCTGCTGAAGGCTGGTTTTGTGTGAGAAATGAAACATAAACCTTACCGTTATCTTCTCTATTTGGGTCTCCGGGGGGTACAGGGTCTGGTCGCCTGGCTTCCGAGGAACTTATCACTCCTCGTGGCAAGGGAGTTGGGTCGGGTTGCTTTTCTCATCGCCCGGCGAGAACGCGCGAAAACCCTCCTTCACCTCCAGTGGGCCTACGGAGAAGAGAAAAGTCCCGAGGAGCTTCGAAAATTGGGCCAACAAGTTTTTATTCACTTCGCCCAGGTTGCAGTGGATGTGCTCCGTTTCCCCCAGTGGAACCGGGAGGAATTGGATCGTCTCATCGACAAAGGGAATGCTTTTTCCGTCCTCGACAAAGTCCTTTCTCGGGGTCAAGGGGCGGTCTTGCTGACCGCTCACCTTGGAAACTGGGAACTGATGGGGGCGTTTCTTAAACTTTCCGGTTATGAAGGGGCGTTGGTGGGACGTCAAATCTATTATGAAAAGTTTAACGAGCTTCTGGTCGATTTGAGAAGACAGGTGGGCCTCAGGACCATCTATCAAGAGGCACCGGTCCGGGAATGCCTAAAGGTGTTGAATCAAAACGGGGTCCTTGGTATTTTGGCCGATCAAGATGTCGACCGGCTGGATGGGATTTTCGTCCCCTTCTTTGGCCGTCTGGCCTACACCTTGACCTCACCCGTCAAACTCGCCTTGGCGACCGGGGCACCCCTCGTCCCCCTCTTCTTGGTCCGGGACGGCCTTCGATACCGACTCCTTGCAGAGGAACCGATCCAAGTCCAGAGGCGGGGAAATCGCGACGAAACGATCCAGGAATACACCACCCATTGGTCTCAAGTCATTGAAGAGAAGATTCGCGCCTATCCGGATCAATGGGTCTGGATGCACCGGCGATGGAAGACGGCCGCGACGAGCGCTGGCGTGCCGCCGACGCCGGTTTCTGCGAAGGCAGCATGATTAAACGATTTCTCATTTTAACCGCTGGCTTTTTGGTTCTCTACCTTGCCCTGATTCAGATTCAGGTCTTCTGGGCCGCCAGACAGGAAGGGAAACCTCCCTCCCCCTTGGCGCGCGACCCGGCAGGTGAACGCGCCCTCCATAAGGTTTATAGTTTCTCTTTTTCGAAATACACCACCTCGGGTGACAAGGAGATCGAAATCGAGGGAGATTCTGCGGATGTCTTTAGTCGGAGTGTTGTCCTGAAGAATGTCATTGCGAAGGCCTATGCCGAGGAATCCCCGGTGACCATCACGGCGGACCAAGGAACGATCGATAAGGCCACCAGCAAGGTCCGTCTCGATAAGAATGTGGTGGCAACGACTGAAAACGGAACCCGCCTCCTGACAGAAACGTTAGACATCCTCCCGGCGAAAAAGATGCTCGAGACCGCCGTAGAGGCAGAGGTTAAGAAGGATAACATCAGTATCGACGGCATGGGGGCCCAGGGCGATTCTCGCCTCAAGAAGGTGAGGTTCAAGAAAAACGTCACCGTCGTAGTTAAGAATCCGGAGTCCGAGTCGGGGCGTCCGACCGTCATTACTTGTGAAGGACCGCTCGTGGTCGATTACGATAAAGACATCGCTCGTTTCCACGACAATGTCATCGCGGAAGATGAAAGAGGGAAACTCAGGGCCGATCTCATGGATGTCTATTACAACAAAGACACCCGCCGCGTTTCGAAGATCGTGGCGGTCGGCAATGTGGTGGTGGACAATCCCGATGGGAATCAAACCTTTAGCGACAACGTTACTTACCTGGCGGAAGAGGGGAGGGTGATTTTGGGCGGCGACACCGAGGCTCTCTATCGAGAAGGAAGCAAATCGCTCACCGGTAACTTTTGAGTCTCCAACCGTGACAGCGTATGACACCCCTTCTTGAAAGTAAACAACTGGTGAAGAGTTATCATGGAAGGACCGTGGTGAACCGAGTGACGGTCAATGTCTCACGCGGGGAAATTGTCGGTCTCCTCGGTCCCAATGGCGCAGGCAAAACCACCACATTTTTCATGCTGGTGGGGGTGATTCAGGGAGACGGGGGGAAAATTTTTTTCCGGGGACAGGACGTTACCGGTCTTCCCATGTATCAACGGGCCCGACTCGGGATCGGCTATTTGTCCCAGGAGCCCTCCATTTTTCGGAAGCTCACGGTCGAAGAGAATATCCTGGCGATCCTGGAGACTCTCGATATTACCCTTTCGGAGCGGGAAATGCGACTCAAGCGGCTCCTCGCCGAGCTCGACATCGCTTACCTGGCCAAGAACAAGGCCTACACCCTCTCAGGAGGCGAAAGACGGAGGCTCGAACTGACTCGGGCGCTGGCGACGAATCCTTCGTTGATCCTCCTCGATGAGCCCTTTAGCGGGGTGGATCCGATTGCGGTTTTCGAAGTCCAGAAGATCCTCACAAAGTTGAGGAACCAGGGCCTCAGTATCCTTCTTACGGATCATAGCGTCCGTGAGACCCTTTCGATCACCGACCGGGCCTATATCATGAACGAGGGCCGAATTGAGGTCTCCGGAACGAGCCAATTTCTTGCGACCGACGCCCGAGCTCGACAGATTTATCTGGGAGAGCGTTTTACCTTGGTTTGATCCGATGGAAATCCGGATTACGGGCAAAAATATGGCGGTGACGGAGGGAATCAAGCAATGGGTTTTTCGAAAGGCCTCCAAATTCGAGCGGTATACGCCGCGGCTTGTGGAAAGCCACGTGATCGTGAAAAAGGAGAAGTATTTTTACGTTGCCGAGGTCACCGTTTTAGCCAAACACCTTCGCATTTTTGGCGAAGGCCGCGACAAGGAAAATCTTTATACAGCGATCGATGGAGCCTGTGATCGGGTCGCCAAACAACTGAGGAAGTT
>CAZMFE010000106.1:0-4128 GCA_964565495.1 uncultured bacterium | reverse complement strand
GAAAAAAGAGAAGAGCTGGTAAAGCGTGCGGCCAAAGAAAATTGGACTGTAGATAAAACCCGCAGTGAAGTTAAAAAACTGAAGGCCGCAAAGCAAATCACCGTTTCTGAAATTCCAGCCGACGAGCCGCTCGTCCCGATTAAAGGAAGCCTCGACACTTACCGGATTTTGATTGCGAAGGCCGGGGTGTGGAAAGGAAGGCCGGTGATCGATCTTGGATTTTCAAATTACCTGAGCCGAGGGGCTGGTGATTTTAAAGAAGGGGATATCGTTCAGGTTTCACAAGACGGGAAAATGACGCGTTTGAAAAATGCCACCGAGGCGGATCTTTTTACCTACCGGGCTTACGTCTTTCGCGTCACGGACGGCGACACCCTCTGGACCTTGATTGATCTGGACTTCGGTGTCATCACCCAACAACAGCTCCGCCTCCGCGGCCTTGACGCCCCTGAAATCGCCTCCCGCGACGGCCGCGAAGCAAGGCATTTTGTTGAATCCCAGCTGAAAAATGTCCCTTCCGTAATTATTACCAGCACCAAATCCGACAAGTACGACCGCTACCTTGCCGACATCTTCTATGAGACCAAACACGGCGAACAATTCCTCAATAACCGATTGTTAAAGGAAGGCCTGGCGTTGCGAGTATAATTCCCAGTTTATGATCCCATCACCTGCCTTTGGCCCGATCCCACTACCTATTTGTGCGCCAAATACAGGTGGTGGGGCGAAGGGCCAAAAGAAGCTCCCCCCGATAATTTTTTCAAGCCCGCCAAAGGCGGGCAGGCAGGTGATGGGATGACGGCTACCTTGAAACGCCTTCCCCTCCACGAGCTGCATGTCCAGGCCAAGGGCCATTGGGGACAATTCGGAGAGTGGGAGGTTCCGCTTTATTTCACCTCAATCTTAGAAGAACACGAAGCCGTCCGGACGCGGGCCGGGCTTTTTGATATTTCTCACATGGGCGAATTCTTAGTCGCGGGGCGCGACGCCAAGGCTTTCCTTGATTTCCTCCTTCCGCGAAGGATGAACCGGCTGAAAGACGGAAAAGCCCTTTATGCTCCGCTCCTCAACGAAACGGGCGGCATTGTCGATGATCTGATTGTTTATCAATTGAAACCGGAAAGGTTTCTTCTCATTGTCAACGCCGGCAATATCGAGAAAGATTTCCAGTGGATTCTCCACCGCACACCGGCGAGTGTGGAAATTGAGAACGCGAGCGACCGGAAGTCCCTTTTTGCGTTGCAGGGGCCTCGGAGCATCGAAATCCTTCAAACACTTTTCCGTTGCGATTTTCAATCCGTTGGTTATTATCATTTCCTTAATTTGGCCACACGGTGGGGGGAGCTTTTTATCTCTCGGACCGGTTACACGGGGGAAGATGGCTTTGAAGTGATGGCCGAGGCGGGCGAGGCGGCCTCCTTGTGGCAGGCGATCCTCGCGACGGGCCGGCCGTGGGGTTTAAAACCGGTCGGTTTTGGAGCCCGTGACACTCTCCGCCTGGAGGCGGGAATGCTTCTTTACGGCCAGGACATGGACGATACCACCTCCGCCGTCGAGGCCGGTCTCGCGTGGGCCGTCGATTTTGACAAGACGAGTTTCATTGGACGAGATCGTAATGTGCGCGAAAAAGAGACGGGCGCGGCGCGCAGGCTCGTTGGTTTTGGAATGCAGGAACGGGGGATTCCTCGTCCTGGCTTCTCCATCGAGAAGAATGGCCGAACGCTGGGTGAAGTAACGAGCGGGGGTTTTGCTCCGACCTTGAAAAAAAGTATTGGGCTCGGGTGGGTCCCTCGTTCGGAGTCAAAAATTGGAAATGATTTCGAAATCATCATCCGGGATCAGAAGGTGACGGCTAAAGTAGTACCTCTTCCTTTTTATAAGAGAACAGCCGTCAGGCGTTAAAATATGGAATTGCCAGACGAACTTCGATACACCTCAAGCCACGAGTGGGCCCGGCGCCAGGGGAATCGGGTCCGCGTCGGAATCACCGAGTACGCCCAACAGGAAATCTCTGATGTGGTCTTTGTGGAACTCCCGAAAGTGAAGGAGGAAGCGGTCAAAGGAAAAGTAATTTCCGTGGTGGAATCGGTGAAGGCCGCGTTTGATATTTACGCCCCCGTTTCAGGAAAGATCCTCCAGGTGAATCGTGTCCTCGAGTCGAATCCGGCCGTGGTGAACGAAGACCCCTACGGCCGAGGCTGGTTTTTTGAGATCGAGATGAATCATCCTCAGGAATGGGAAGGTCTCCTCAGCGCTGAGCAGTACAAGACTCAATGCACTACCACCCCTTAACCGAGGAAGATCGCCGGGAGATGCTCCAGTTGATTGGAGCCGGGTGTTTCAAAGACCTTCTCGCCGGCATTCCAGAAAAAGTCAGGGTCCGGGGAATTTCTCTTCCGGAAGCGACCAGTGAACTTGAGCTTCGCCGTGAAATTGAAGCGATCGGCCGTCTGAACCAGAGCGTGAAACAGACGCTTTCCTTCTTGGGCGGGGGAAGTTACGAACATTTCATCCCCGCCGCTTCGCCTCAGCTTCTCGCCCGGAATGAATTCTACACCGCTTACACCCCCTATCAGGCCGAGGCCTCGCAGGGGACGCTTCAAACGATCTTTGAATATCAGAGCCTCATTTCAGAACTGACCGCCATGGATGTCTCCAACGCCTCGCATTACGACGGCGCCACGAGTTTGGCCGAGGCGGGACTTCTAGCGCTTCGTGAGACAGGAAGGAAGAAACTCCTGGTTGCCCGTTCCGTCCATCCCCATTTTCGCGAGGTCCTTCAGACCTATCTGGAGGCGGCTGAGTTTACCGTCGTGGAATTCGGATTTGCCAAAGACGGCCGCTTCCGGAGGAAAGAATTTAGCGGGTTGCTGACCGAGGAAGTAGGCGCTGTCGTTTTCCAAACGCCGAATTTCCTGGGAGTGGTGGAAGATCTCGACAAAATTGCGGAGGAAGTACACGCAAGAGGAGCCCTTTTCATCGTGGTTGCGAATCCCTTGAGTTTGGGTGTCCTGCGAGCGCCCGGGGAGTGGGGCGCGGATTTGGCAGTCGGGGAGGGACAGGTCTTGGGCCTCCCGATGAATTTTGGAGGTCCTTATCTTGGGTTTTTTGCGGCCTCGCGGAAGCTGGTGAGGAAAATCCCGGGCCGGCTTGCGGGAATGACCATGGACCGGGAAGGGAAAAGGGCTTTTGTTTTAACGCTTCAAGCGCGCGAACAACACATTCGCCGGGAACGCGCCTCGTCGAATATTTGCACGAACGAAGCCCTCTCGGCTTTAGCCGCCTGTATTTATTTAACGCTTCTTGGGAAAGTGGGCATTGGCGAGGTGGGCGAACTCAATCTCGACCGGGCCCACTATCTTAAGGACCAGCTCAGTCGGCTCAAGGGTTTCCAGGTTGATTCGGAAGCCCCCATTTTCAATGAATTTGTTGTCCGTTCTGAGGTACCCTTTGCCGAGATTCGCTCAAAGCTGGTTCCGCAGGGAATTCTTCCAGGGATCGATCTTTGTGAATACTATCCGGAGATGAAGAGCGCGTTTCTTGTGTGTGCGACGGAAACGAAAACGAAGGAAGACATGGATCGTTTTGTTCAGGCCCTTGCGTCATGTTGATTGAATCGGAATCACGACTGAGCTTTGAAAAGAGTCGAACAGGAAGGAAAGGGACGAGGCTTCCGGCGGGTCGTTTGACACGGAAGGGCCTGAGTGCCCTCGTTTCTGAGTCGTTGAGGCGACGGAAACCCGCTCGGCTTCCGGAACTGACGGAACCGGAGGTGGTTCGCCATTTTGTCAACCTTTCGAGAAAAAACTTTTCCATCGATACCCATTTTTATCCTCTCGGAAGCTGTTCCATGAAATACAACCCGAAGGTAAACGAATGGGCCGCATCGCTTGAAAGTTTTTCAGGGGTTCACCCCTCCCAGCCCGAAGAAACGGTTCAAGGTTGGCTTCGGATCTTTTATGAGCTCGAGCAGTCCTTGAAGGAAATCACCGGCATGGATCGTTTCACCCTCCAGCCGGCGGCTGGCGCCCAAGGAGAACTTTGCGGGATGATGATGGTCCGCGCCTTTCATGCGGCGAGGGGCCAGACGGGGCGGAGGAGGGTGTTGGTTCCTGATTCCAGCCACGG
>CAZMFE010000105.1:0-4166 GCA_964565495.1 uncultured bacterium | reverse complement strand
AGTCAGGACTGTAATGCGGTCAAACGGCGTTCCCTGGACAGGTCTTACAAGATAATCGGAGAAAGGGGGATCATGTGAAAAAGCTCATATTCGCAGCTCTAGCGCTCGCGTTCTTTACGGTTTTCTCAACCGAAGCGTTTGCCTATCGATACACACGAGGTCATTACCGCAGCAATGGGACGTATGTTCAAGCTTATCGCAGCTCTTCGCCGGACAGTTTCCGCTGGAACAACTGGAGCTCACGCGGGAATACGAATCCATTCACAGGCAGGCGTGGTTCCCGTAGCTGGTTCTGAACCGTGTCGAGTGGACATGCCGATGCTGTCGCGTAAATCGATCATCTCTGTTAAAATCACTGAGCACGACGGCATCGGCGTTATTAAAATCGTCATAGCATCCTGCGACTCCAATTGGGGCCATTTTCAGAGCTGTCGCTTTCTGTAATTTCAAGATAACAAAGGAGGAGATATGAGTTGGCAACACGTTGTAGACATAGTTTCGCTGATATGTGTGTTTTTTGGAACTTATCTTGTCACGAAGGTTACGTTCGTAGATATGATGGTTAGAGAGTTCGAATTAGGAAAAAAAGTTTCAGACTACAATTGGCTGATAAAAATTCTGTGCAAGCAATGGTATTTCATCAGCGAAAACGACTTGCCCAGGATGCGGACTGGGCAGAAAAGGGCAGTTACCATTCACGAGCCATTTTTCGGATTTATTTGGATCGCAACGGGGTCCCTTCTGCAAGTAGCAAAAATTGTAGCTAGCGCGATTTTTAAGCAATAAGAGGGCTGGGTTACACAACAGCTACAACCAAAACCCCCTCAAAAATCAAACTGACCCTGCGTTCCCTTCCCGGGCTTGATATCGAGGCGGGCGGCCTCATTTGGAGCGCTGCCTCGCAATGACGCCTGCCGGCCGTGTGATCTTTCCCAAGATGGTGGCATGGGAAGCCCCTGTGGTTTGCGGAAGATGGTTGATTCGGCGTTGGAGGGCCCTCAGGGCAAAAAAGGCAAAGCCGATCGATTCCTTGGCTTGAACCGGAATTCCCCATTCCTTAACGGAGCGCACGGGAATCGGAGAAAAAAGTTCCCCCAAATGAGACATCAAAGTGAGATTCTTGGCGCCACCGCCGCTCACGAGGATTTCTTGAATTTCCGCCACGTGGCGGAAATTCGAAAAAGGCCTGAGACTTTCGAAAATGCTGAGCGCCGTAAAATAAGTCAGCGTGGCCAGAACATCGTAAGGGTGGCGGGTCCACGAACGAATGAAATATTTCCTCAGAAACTCTTCCCCAAACTCCTCCCGGCCGGTCGATTTGGGAGGCCGCTTTTTGAAATAGGGATGACTCATCAAAGACCTCACCCTTTCCGGGTTGATCCGGCCTCGGGCGGCCCACTTCCCTGAAGGATCGTAGGAAAGCCGGCCCTTTGTGATCTTCTGAATGGCAAGGTCGATCAAGCAATTTCCCGGACCGGTATCAAAGGCGATCGGGTTTTTGAGAAGACGGCCCGCGATCGTCACATTGGCAATGCCTCCAATATTTTGAAAGGCCCGGACCGGACCCTTTCCATAGAAATGGTGGTCAAAAAAAGGAATCAGGGGCGCCCCCTCACCCCCTAAAGCGATATCCTGCGGCCTGAAATCATTCACGACGGGAATCCGGGTCTTTTCAGCGATCACCCCCGCTTCCCCAATCTGAAAGGTGGAGGGGGTCGGGTCTCTTGGCCCGTGATAAATCGTTTGGCCGTGAGAACCGATGACTTTGATTTTCCGAGGGGGAAGCCCGGCCTTCCGAGTGACTTTCAGGGCTGCATTGGCGAAGATTCGGCCTAATACCACATGGAGCGAAGAAATTTCATCTGTCTTCAAGTCAAGGGCCCGTGAAATTTTCTCTCGGACCAACTTCGGATAGGGAAAGGTTTGATAGGCAAGGAGGCGAAAGGATCTATTTTTGAAATCAACCAAAGCGGCCGAAACCCCGTCTCCGCTTGTCCCCGACATCAAGCCGATGGCCAGTGTCATCGAAGGGCTTTTCGGAGAAAACCGTCTGTTTTCTTAAGCAAACGACGGGCCTCAGCGTAGGAAAGATTTTTCCTCGCCATGAGGATGGCAGGCTTCACACGACCTTTCGCACGCTTCAAGAGTTGTTTCGCTTTTTCATTCGATACGCCGGTGAATCGCTGGAAGATACGAAGGGCCCGCGCCTTGAGTTTACGAGAACGGGGTTCAAGATCAACCATCCAATTTTCGTACACCTTCCCAAGCCGAACCATCGAAGCGACGGTGAGCCGATTGAGGATGAGTTTTGTCGCGGTACCGGCTTTAAGGCGCGTTGAGCCCGCAATCACTTCAGGGCCGACCCGGGGAGCGATTAAGACGTCCACCTGTGAGCGCAGCGGGGTACGCAGATTACAGGCAATGAGCGAGGTGTGGGCGCCCCGCTTTTTTGCTTCTTGGAGCGCCTCTTGAACAAACGGAGTGACTCCGCTCGCCGAGATCCCAATCACCACGTCGTTTCTTCGCACCCGTCTCCTCCTTATCTCGCCTCGTCCTTGGGAAGCGTTGTCCTCGGCGCCTTCCTGGGAGCGGAAGACCGCCTGCCTTCCCCCGGCCATGACGGCTTGAACGAGGCCGGCAGGGGTATGGAAGGTGGGGGGGCACTCGGCCGCCTCAAGGATTCCCAGCCGGCCGCTCGTTCCGGCACCGACAAAAAAGAGCCGGCCCCCCTTTTTGATCGAGGCGACAATGATTCGGACCGCTTGAGCGATCTTGGGGTTGACCTTTCTCACGGCCTCGGGCACCGCCCGGTCTTCTCGATCCATCAAGTGGAGGATTTCTTCTACCGAGAGAAGGTCAAGGCGAGAGGACTTTGGATTTTGCATTTCCGTCGGAAGTTTGGAATAATCCATAGTGAACATTTTAAGATGACCCTCGAAGAATTAGTAGGGCAAAAACTGGTGTTCGGGATTGAGGGGACGCGGGTCACGCCCGCGGTGGTCGAACTTTTTAGGAAGACCCGCGCGGGAGGACTCATTCTTTTCCGAAGGAATTTTGAGTCTCGGGAGCAATTCTCGAAGCTCATTGGCGATCTCGAGGCTGCGCTCGCCAGACGCCTCCTCGTGATGGTCGATCACGAAGGAGGCCGGGTGATTCATCTTCCGGAGGGAGTGACCGTGTTTCCGGACGCTCAGGCGGTGGGCGTGTGCGGAAAGGCCGATCTCGCGAGGCGCCAAGGCGAGATGGAAGCTCTCGAACTTCGCCGCTGGGGGATCGATATCAATTTGGCGCCGGTCCTGGATGTCTTAACAGACATGTGGAATCCCGCGATCGGAACCCGGTCTTACGGAAAGGATCCGGAACGGGTGGGAGAAATGGGACGGGCCCGCATTGATGGGATGCAGTCCAAGGGGCTTTCCGCTTGCGCGAAGCATTATCCCGGGCTCGGAGAAGCGGCCTTGGATCCCCACCAGGACCTGCCGACGATTGGTAAAAGCTGGAAGGCTCTCAAACAAAGCGATCTTCGTCCCTTTCTGAAGGCGTTTGAAGGAGAAGTGGATTGCGTGATGTCTTCTCATCCGGTTTATTCGGAGCTCGACCCTCACCCCTCCCGGCCAGCCACATTTTCCAGGCGGATCATCCACGATACCCTCAGGCTCGAACTGGGTTTTTCAGGCGTCGCGTTGACCGATGATCTCCAAATGGGAGCCATTTCAAAAAGGGTCTCAACCCGCGAAGCCGTTCCTCTCGCCGTGAAGGCGGGTCACGATCTCGCCCTCCTCTGCTCGGATGCGAAGGCCCAGGAGGAGGCCTTTGACGGCCTCCTTTGGGCTTACAAGAAAAAGGATTTGGCGGATTCAGAACTTGAAGAAAGCGTGGAGCGAATCAACCATCTCAGGGCAAAGCGAGAGGGGAGATTTTTGGAAGGGTCTCCGGCTCCAGAAAAAGGAGGAAAAGAACTCGCTCAGACTCTGGCCCGGGGAGGGGCCGAGATTCTCCACGAGGGACAGGGTCTGATTCCCATTTCTCCCCGGGGGTGTTTGAGACATTCTATTTCGGCAATCTTTCCCGATCTCTCCGCCGTTGCCAGACAGATTTTTATTGAACCTGAGCTTCTGGACGCCAGAAATTTTCTGAAACGCATCTTTTCTCAGTTTGGGATTCCC